>CAUZRH010000103.1:0-6030 GCA_963582115.1 Dehalococcoidia bacterium | reverse complement strand
CCGTACACGACCACATCCTTTAGCTCAGGAGTGGCGACCGCCGAACCGATCACGCGGACGAGCATCCCAAGCGACAAGATCGCCCGGCGTTCGTCCGAGAGCACTGGTTTCAACCGCGTCTTGCTCTCGGCGATCGGCTTCATCGGCACGATTGCACGAATTCGACGCTGATTTTTGTTCAAGCTCAGTTCGACACCCCGACCATGTTGCATACGGCAGCCGCGAGATCGATCTTGTGCTTCTCCGTCGTCATAAGGGTCTCCGTCACAAGGACTCGATATCCAAGCGCCTCGACCGCCTCCCGGCTTGACTCATCTTCGTTGTCCATCACGAAATGCGTCGCCATTCCTGAATAGTGCTCAGCCACGGCCAGTGCGCTTGCCGACTTGTGGGCAAAGGTCTCAAAATTTCGCGCCGCAGGGCCTTTCACGGCACGACCGCCAATTATCGGGCTTACGACCGCAAGTGGCACATCAGTCGACGCAATCAGCTCGCGAACGCCGGGAATAGCGAGGATCGGATCGACGCTCAGAAATGGATTGGATGGACATATTACGATTGCGTCAGCGGATGTAATAGCTGATGTGAACGCCAAAGAAGGTTCTGCGGAGTCGACGCCATCAAAGCGTAGTCCGATCACTTCTGGTTCCGATCGGCGATGCACAAAGTACTCCTGAAACGACATCTCGCCGTTGGTCGATTCGATGATCGTCCGTACGCGCTGATCACTCATCGGGACTATCGGGTGTCTCACGCCCATCCGGTTCGCCAGTTCAAACGTGACCTCAGACAGGCTCATCCCGCTTTTAAGCATGTCGGTTCGGCGCAGGTGCAGTGCGAGATCGTGATCGCCGAGTCCGAACCATGCGTCCACGCCAAGATTCTTGAGGGTTTCCAGCGCGTTGAAGGAGTCCCCCGCAAAACCCCATCCGGTCTCCGGGTTGGCCAGGCCGGCCATCGAGTACGTGACCGTGTCTATATCCGGTGAGACGTGAAGGCCATAGAAGGTCTCATCGTCGCCAGTATTTACGACCACTGTGAGAGCGTCTGGTTCAAGGACGTGTGCCAGCCCAACGGCAAGCTTCGCCCCGCCTACACCGCCGGCAAGTGCAAGAACGCTGCCGGAGCGCTGGTTGTTCCCGGCCCTGCCGTTATCCAAGATTGTTGGTTCGGGCATCAAGTGCCTTTGTTATTGATATTGAAGGATCACCATTTTGCACGCGCAGTTAGTCGCCTGTAAGTGCTTTGATACTCCGGTTTTTGGATGACATACGGTCCAAGTGGTCCGATACTCCGCTTGCGGTCCCTGCGGCACGAAATCGGTGTCCAAAATAATCCCACCGTTGGTGGCGAAAGGCGAAATATGAGCGACCGGCGAATTCTTGAAGGCGTCACTGTCCTGGACTTCACGCGTGTCATCGCAGGCCCGTATTGCACTCGGATGCTGGCAGACATGGGGGCGAACGTCGTCAAAATTGACGCCATACCTGAATCGGGCGAAATCACACGGACCGCCGGTAGCCCAGGCAACAACATGGGCAAACGCTCGATCACGCTCGATCTCAAACACCCGGACGGCATCAAGATAGCCCGTGAACTGATCACCCGAGCCGATGTGGTGGTGGAGAACTTCTCTCCGGGCGTAATGGATCGACTTGGTCTCGGGTATGACGGTCTCAAGGGCGACCACCCACGACTGGTGTTCGCTTCGATATCCGGTTTCGGCCAGTCCGGCACACACGCTCATCGTCGGGCGTACGGGGCGACCGCGCATGCCGAAGCCGGGTGGTTGTGGGTTCAGCAGCAGGCGGCTGACTCTGAGGAACCGTTCGCGCCTGGCATCACCATCGCAGACATGGCGGCCGGTCTGTCCTGTTTCTCGGGAATACTGGCTGCACTATACGACCGTGAATCGACTGGAATAGGCCAACAGGTCGATGTGTCGCTGATGGACGCCCAATTATCGCTACTGAACGAGGTCGCCGCGGCTCCTCTAAACGGCGGGAGCGGGGACGACTGGAAGCCGTTCAGGCATCCCCTGCACTCCGCCAGGGACGGCCATCTGACAATCAACATCGGTAGCCCGCACAACTGGGAACGTATCGCTGAGGGACTGGGGCACGCCGGAACTCCGATGCCCGAAAACGCGGCTGGGGCAAACGCGCTGGTCGGCACGTGGGTATCCGAGTTCACCGCGGCGGAAGCCGGGGCCAGGCTTGAAAGCGTGGGCGCACCGTACGGCGTGTCACGGTCGATGCCGGAAGCCATCCAGCATCCCTACTTCGTCGAACGTGGAATGATCGTGGAAACGGATGACCCGATCGACGGCTCGGTGCGAGCTATAAATACGCCAATAACGTTCTCAAACGCCGAGCGCGGGCCTGCCATCGGGCCGCCACTTGCCGGAGGACACACCCGTCAGATACTTGGCGAACTGGGCCGCTCCGAAGCTGACATAGATGCTCTAATCGCAGGCGGATCGACGTCGGAGCAGTAGGTTTTAGAATCTGTGCCCGCACAGAAGCCCCAGACCGTCTCCCCAGTCCCGGCGATACCGGGTTATGCTTCCGGCGCATGCCGGAACACGAATAACCGGCCAGGCACGCACTTATACGCGCTTGTACGCGCTGGGCCAATACGGGGAGCCATCGATATGGAGTTTGGATTTGGAGTCGCTATGCGCGGCCCTGCAGCTGCACCGGAGTTCCTTGAGCGCCAGGTAAAGCACGGCGAGTCGCTGGGATTCGACATCGTGACGGTCTCCGATCACGTCATCATCCCCAAAGAAGTGCAGTCGATCTACCCCTACAGCGAGGACGGCGCTTTCTCCGGGGTTGACGCCGGTGAGTGCCTTGAGCAGCTCACCGTGGCCATGTTTCTTGCCGCCCACACATCCGACATCCGGATCCTGACCTCGGTGATGGTGCTGCCCCACCGCCCGCCCGTACTGGCGGCGAAGATACTGGCCTCGCTGGACGTGCTTTCAAAAGGTCGCCTACTGGTTGGAGTCGGCGCGGGCTGGATGCAGGAAGAGTTCGAAGCACTGGGCACTGCGCCGTACGAACACCGGGGTTCGGTAGCCAACGACTACATCCGGGCGTTCAAAGAGATGTGGACTAACGACTCCCCTGAGTACACCGGGACCTATGCACAGATATCCGGGATGAGCTTCTACCCAAAGCCCGTCCAGAATCCACACCCGCCTATATGGGTCGGAGGCGAGAGTCCACCCGCACTCAGACGCGCCGGACAACTTGGCAACGCCTGGTACCCGATCGGCAGCAACCCGGCCTTCCCGATGGACACACCTGACCGGCTTGCCGAAGGAATCGCCACGGTGCGTCGACATGCCGAGGAAGCGCGAAGAGACCCGTCGTCCATCGACTTTGGCTACAGCGCCGGGTGGTACAACGATCGAGAAGAAAAGACCGGGCGAGACGGCGACCGAATGGTCTTCACTGGCACCCCGGAGCAGATCGCCTCTGACATACGTGAGTTTGAAGCGCTGGGCGTCCGCCACCTGATCGTAGGTCTGACCGGCGAGACCTCGGACGAGACTCTTGAGCGGATGGAACGATTCGCCATGGAAGTAAAGCCTCTTACGAAATAAACGCTGACCGGGCCGGATGAAGCCGCCCCGTCTATCTACTAAACCGCAACATATGACGCCGCAGAGGCGCAGGAGATCAAGATGGCAGGAAGACTGGACGGAAAGATTGCAATCATCACCGGGGCGAGCCGGGGGCTTGGTCAGTACTGCGCCGTGCAGTATGCCAAAGAGGGCGCAAAGGTGGTCGTGGCCGCCCGTACCGAACAGGAGCGTGATCCGCGTCTGCCGGGCACGATCCACGATACGGTTCACATAATCGAGGCCGAGGGCGGAGAAGCCCTAGCGGTCGTCTGCAACGTCGGCGACGTGGAGTCGATCCAGGCGATGGTAGACACCGTCCTCGCCAAGTACGGCCGCATCGACATCCTGATGAACAACGCAGCGGTGCAGCCGCCCGGATTCATCAACACGATACAGCCCCGGCACTGGGAGCTGGAGTTCAAGATCAACGTACATGGCCCGTTCCATTGCTCACGAGCGGTGCTTCCGGCCATGGTCGAGCAGAAGAGCGGAAACATCATCAACATCTCGTCGGTTGCGGCGGATCGCGGACACTCGCACTACGGTGCGACCAAGCTGGCCATCGAGGGCATGACACGTGGTCTTGCAAACGATATGAAGGACGACGGCATTGCCGTTAACGCCCTGAAACCGGTCGGCGGCATCGACACCCCCGGCATTCGATTTGGACGCGCTCCGGGGCAGGTCGGCGGCGACACTCCACACATCAAGATGCCCCCGCCCGACAGCTATGTCGAAGCAGCGACACTGCTGGCGATGCAGACGGTCGATTCTTGCACCGGCGGCATCTTCAACGACGTCGAAGCAGTGGCACGATTTGCCGATGACGCCACGAAGACGCGGCTGGCGGCGGTACAGCCGGTTTAACGTGGTATGTGGGAGGAGAAGACAACGCTTTTGCAGTACGGGTCTTCTCCCTCACCCTCGCCCTCTCCCGCTGGGAGAGGGGCCGCTGGTTCCGATCACAAATCTACAAAGGACGAACGAACACATGAAGGTCACACGAGTATTCACGGGCGACGACAACAAATCGCATTTTGAGGACGTCGATATCGAACTCAGCCCCACGGCTACCGGGGCGCTATCGGAACCGCAGGACGCCACCAGCATCATCTTTCGTCAGACCAGCCCCGATTACGATCTGGACTTTCACGTAGCGCCTCGACGGCAGTACGTGATCAACCTGTCCGGCGCAGTTGAGATCGAAGTTGGAGATGGTTCCAAACGATTGATCGGCGCAGGCGAGATTCTTCTTGCCGAGGACATCACGGGACAGGGACACATAAGCCGAGCGGTTAAAGGCGAGATGCGGCGAAGCCTGTTCGTAACGCTCGATTAATTCCGAATCTCAGCCCGGAACTTATAAGCGCACCGATCTTTAGCAAATCTGGAGAAATCACTAATGGCCGAACGTCCGGGACGACTTGAGGGCAAAGTGGCGATCGTAACGGGCGCAGGCTCTCGCGGGCCGGGCATCGGCAACGGCAAGGCGACCGCCGTGTTGTTTGCTCGCGAGGGCGCAAGCGTTCTCCTTGTGGACGCGCAGGTCGAGCGCGCCGAAGAGACGCTGGGGCTGATCCAGGCCGAGGGCGGGATCGCCAGTACCTCTCAGTCTGATGTCACGAACGAGGAAGATTGCGCCGTGATGGTGAACACCGCCGTCGAGCGCTACGGCCGGCTCGATGTGCTGGACAACAACGTCGGCATCGGTCTTGGACCACCGGTGACCGAGATAGACATGGACGAATGGGACAGGGTGCAGAACGTGAATGTCCGCAGCATGGTCCTCACTTCTCGTTTCGCCATACCTAGGATGATCGAGACCGGCGGTGGCTCCATCATCAACATCTCCTCAGGCGCCGGGGTACAGGCCATAGGAGCGGCGGCTTATACGACCTCCAAGGCTGCGGTGATCGGTCTGACCATTGCCATGGCGGGCGACCACGGACGCCAGGGGATACGAGTCAACTGCATTGCGCCCGGCCTGGTATTTACTCCGATGGTGGCGGGAGATATGGACGCCGATCTAAGACAGCATCGCCGGAACTCCTCGATGCTCGGCACCGAGGGCACAGCGTGGGACGTGGGCAACGCCGCACTATTTCTGGCGAGCGACGATGCGCGCTGGATCACCGGGCATGTGCTGTCGGTAGACGCCGGTTTGTCTGTAACGTCCCGGCACGCGTACCCGGACTGGCAGGTTTAGGCAGGCACGCCTGCACCTTATCCTGGCGGGGCCTTCGTCTCGCTACCCGATTGATATGCACCCGGATACTCTCTCCGAGTGATCTCCCAGCGCCCAGAACAATGCCAGAACAACGAGTGTGGGAGCGCAATCGATGTGTTTGTGACTTAAAACGTATCGGTATAAATCCCTCGGTTACGCTCGATATGACAGA
>CAUZRH010000102.1:0-6071 GCA_963582115.1 Dehalococcoidia bacterium | reverse complement strand
TGCTGCGGTCGTCGGACGTGCAAATAATTCCCCTGAATCTTTTGATTCTGATGTCGGTTGATCTGATTTTTCGGGATCGTCAGTATCTTCATGTGCTGAAACAGAGTACGAATCCACGCGATGCGCCATTTCGGAGCCCTTGGCGTTGTGACGCGTGGTTATTTCTGGATGATGTGCGCGATCTGGCGCAAGAGCAAGCACATCATCCAGGCCCTTGCCGCATCCGATGCAGGACCGGGCGTGAGGCTCGTTTTGGGACGAGCACCCGGGACAGGTCTCCACGCCAAGCAGTCGCGCCTGATCAACTTCAGGTGCGATCAGCGGTTCGCCACATCTGTCGCAAGATTCGATTCCGGCTCAGTTATCGGTCCCGCAGTGAGCGCAGAACACGTCTCCCCCCCCAAAAAATTCCGTGGCCACAAGTTCACATCGTCAACCCGGCCGCAGCTAGAAGTAGTTGCGCAATGCTATACGTACAGGACCACGGCGGGGACCGCTTCTGCTCTGCCGTCCCGACTTACACCACGACGACTGTATTGGTCAGTTTGCCGATCGCTTCGATCTCGACGTTGACGATATCACCCCCGGCCAGCGTGAAGTCCATCGGAGGAATCACCCCAGTTCCGGTCACCACGGTGGTTCCGTCCGGTACGGAGTTGTGCCTCTGGAGCCAGTCAGCGATGTACTCACAGTCACGGAACATCTCGGAGGTAGACGTAGTTCCGTTGAACACCTCTTTGCCGTCACGCTGAATCGTCAACCGAACAGCAAGGTCCTGCGGGTCGCCGACGGCATCCAGCGTGGCAAAACACGGGCCTATCGCACAAGACTTGTCGTAGACCTTCGCCTGCGGAAGGTAGAGCGGGTTGTCGCCCTCGATAGACCGACTACTCATGTCGTTTCCGCAGGTGTATCCGGCGACCTTGCCGTCGAAGAGCACAAAGGCCAATTCAGGCTCTGGAACGTCCCAGGTGGAGTCATCCCGGATGCCGACCTCCCCGTAAGGTCCTGCCACGCGACTGGGCGTCGCCTTGAAGAACACCTCAGGTCGGTCAGCCACGTACACCTTGCCGTACACGTCAGGGGTGTCGCTCTCCGCCTGCCGCTCAAACATGCTGCTCTGGTACGTCACGCCCGCCGCCCATACCTCCGGCGGCAGGAAAGGCATCTCCAGCTTGGGCCCATGAGACGGCTCAACAGAGTTGTCGTGGAGATCCTGTATCGACAGCGTGCTTGCAATACCGCCGTCGACGATCTGCCGCGCCACATGGTCTAGCGATACGCCCATCATGGACGCAGTTCGCAGTAGCGCAAACAGGTCCGTTGAGTGCGGATTGGCAGAAGTAAGGTCGAACAGAGTGTCTTGGGACGTCTCGACGCCCAGGTGTGATTCGCCGCCGATCGAGAACTGGTAGTACCGCATTCAGATCCTGCTTTCAGTTGATATCTTTTGCCAAAAGGTTGTGGTTGGTAAAAGTGGATGCACTCGGTCGGTTTGTCTCAGGTACGAACATCGTCCGGGCGTAGAAATGATTAGATCAAGACGGGCCACAACACCGAAATAGATAGAATCCCGGGCGATAGTTGTGACTGCGCAAACGGCCATTTTAGCTGGCCCGTAAGCGGGGGCGATGCTACGATTCGGCCTTGACCTTGTCAAAGGGGCAGCGCCTCTTTAATGGCGTCTAGCGACGGCAGCTTTTGCGCCATGCAGACAATATTTCCACGCCCCGATTCGGGCGTATCCAGAAGCCAGCTAAAGGAGCCCGATTCTTTTGTCCGACACAACACCAGACGCCCCTCCTGCGACAATCGGGTTTATCGGCGGTACCGGGCCTGAGGGCCGTGGTCTTGCGGTAAGATTCGCCGCCGCAGGACATGACGTGGTTATCGGCTCCCGGGACACAGAGCGTGCTACCGAGTCGGTAGACGAAGTAAAGGGCATCCTGGCTGAAGTCAGCGAGGCGGCAAATGTGCGCGGTGCGATGAACGCCGATGCCGCATCCGAGTCAGACATAGTCTTCCTAGCCGTTCCATACGGCGGGATGACGGCATCGCTTGAGCAGTTGGCACCATCGCTAGCGGGCAAGATTGTCGTGAACGTCATAGCCCCCCTTTCCTTTGCCAGAGGCATCCCGGCCTCTGCGCCCCCCGAGATCGGCTCTGCAGCGGAAGAGGCGGCTGAGCACTCTCCGTCTATTCGCTGGGTCGCCGGGCTACACACGCTTTCGGCCAGAGACCTTCTCAAGCCAACATCGCCGCTCAATACGGACGCCATTATTTGCGGGGACGATGAAGAGGCAAAGAAGACCGTTAGCGATCTCCTTGCGGAGGTCCCCGGGCTTCGACCTGTCGATGCCGGACCCCTGCAGTGCGCCCGCTATCTTGAGGGCGCAACCGCACTGCTTATCAATATCAACAAGCGCTACAAGGCCCATGCGTCTCTCACTATCTCCGGCTTAAAGATCGACTAGCCCCGTATGTCGTTTTCGGTTTCACATCAACGCGTCGCCCTCGTCTACTCCGACGATGTGTGGCAATACGAGATGAGTGACACGCACCCATTGCGGCCCGTCCGATGGAAGCGTACTTTCGACCTGATGGAAAGCGCCGGGCTGACCACCGCACCAAACGTTTCGTTGCTCCCGCCACGCCGGGCGACGGACGATGAGATCAAACTGGGTCACACATCCGACTACCTGGGAGCGGTAAAGGCCCTGTCTTCAGGGCTGGAGCTACCGGCCGGGCCTTCGCATGGCTTCGGCCCCGGCGATAACCCGGTGTTCAACGGCATGTTTGAGGCAAACGCGCTGACCGCAGGTGGAACTATGGTCGCAGCGCAGGCCATCGCCGATGGGAGCGCAGATGTGGCGTTCAACTTCGCAGGCGGACACCAACATCACGCGATGGCGAATAGGGCCTCTGGTTTCGGTGTATTCAACGACACGGTGATGGCGGTGCGCTGGCTGGCAAATCAGGGTTTACGCGTCGCGTATATCGATATCGATTGTCATCACGGCGACGGCGTTCAGGCCGGTTTTTACGACGTGCCGGATGTTCTAACGATTTCGCTGCATGAGAGCGGCCAGTTCCTGTTTCCCGGAACCGGCAACGTCCGTGAGTCGGGCCGGGACGACGGCGAGGGTTACTCGGTCAACGTCCCGCTTGCGCCGCACACATCTGACGCCGAGTATCTGGCGGCTTTCGAGGCCGTGGTTCCGCCGCTTGTCGAAGCGTTCAAGCCGGATGTACTGTTCACCCAACTCGGTGTCGATACACATGTCCTTGACCCGATAACGCATCTCCGTCTAACCGTACAAGGGCACGCGGCCGTGGTGGCTCGATTACAAGAGATCGCCTCAGAATGCGGTCGCTGGCTTGCCGTTGGCGGTGGTGGATACGATCTTGGGGCGGTCGCCCGAGCATGGACTGTCGACCTGGCGATCATGGCCGGCGTGAACCTGCCACCCGAGCTACCTGCGATAGTCCCGGAGTCGCCCGGAGTAACGACCTACGCCGACGATCCTGAACCACTTGACGAACTGACGGGGATGCAGGTGAGCGCATTCAACGACCGCAGTGTTGAACAGGTGCGTGAGGATATATTCCCACGCTTCGGGCTAGAGTAGAGGCGTTTTCGCCCGACACGCCCGCCATTCGAGAGCCTCAGGGTGGGTTTGTCGTTGCGCTGTATCCAAGGGCAGGTGGTGGCTACACGACGTTGATCTCGACGGAACCGTAGGGCCGTATTGCCATACGCCAGCACCCGAAATGCCAGCAGGCCGTTAGTGAACATAGCCACCAAAAAAAGCAGGGCCCGGCGTTTGCCGGACCCTGCTCATAAGTCTCTAACTTTCAACCGTGAGGTCTAGCGATTAAACCTCTCGGAACTCGCCTTCCACCGTCTCTTCGCCATCATCCTCGTCCTCGCCGCCATCCTCGCCCTCAGGACCGCCTTCTGGCCCTGCTGATCCTGCGTCCCCGGCAGCAGCGTAAGCAGCCTGTCCGATGGCCTGAAGCGCTGTCTGAAGCTCATTTGTCTTGGCCGCAAGGTCCTCCGTCGACGATTCTTCGTCGGCAAGGAGTTCCTTGAGCTGAGTAATGACCGCATCGACCTCTGTCTTCGCCTCGGCAGGCACGTTCTCGCCCTGCTCTTCCAGCAGCTTCTCTGCAGCAAAGACAGAGCTGTCCGCGGAATTACGGGTCTCAACGGCCTCACGTCGCTTCTGGTCCGCCTCGGCGTTCTCCTCGGCGTCCCTTACAGCGCGTTCGATCTCTTCCTGAGACAGGCCTGAACGGCCCGTAATGGTGATGTGCTGCTCGATGTTCGTCGCCTTGTCCGTCGCCGAGACGTTCAATATGCCGTCGGCATCTATGTCGAACTTAACTTCGATCTGCGGCGTGCCACGCTGCGCCGGAAGAATCCCGTCCAGCATGAAGCGCCCGATAGACGTGTTTTCGGTCGCCATCCCTCGCTCGCCCTGGAGCACGTGGATCTCCACAGAAGACTGGCTGTCCGCTGCGGTGCTGAACACTTCAGATTTGGATGTCGGGATTGTCGTGTTTCGCTGAATCAAGACGGTCATTACGCCGCCAAGAGTCTCGATACCCATGGTCAGCGGTGTCACGTCCAGGAGCAGAACATCCTTGACGTCGCCCTCAAGCACACCGGCCTGAATTGCGGCTCCGATTGCGACAACCTCATCTGGGTTGACGCCCTGATGAGGTTCTTTGCCGAATATTTCCGCGACCTTGGCGACCACCGCAGGCATGCGCGTCGTGCCACCGACAAGTATGACTTCATCTACCTCAGATGTTTTGATACCTGCGTCGCTTAGAGCGGCCACTGTTGGAGCGACCGTTCTTTCAACCAGGGAACCTACAAGCTGCTCAAGCTTTGCCCGTGTCAACGTCGAAGTCAGGTGCTTTGGACCTGTTGCGTCCGCCGTGATAAAAGGAAGGTTGAGTTCCGTCTGTGTCACGGTCGAAAGTTCGATCTTCGCCCTCTCTCCTTCAACTCGAAGACGCTGTAGCGCAGCCGGGTCGCTCCGGAGGTCTATGCCGTTGTCCGCTTGGAACTCGTTAGCGGCCCAGTCCACGATCGCAAGGTCGAGGTCGTCTCCGCCGAGGTGTGTGTCCCCGTTGGTGGACTTGACCTCAAAAACTCCGTCACCGATCTGGAGAATCGTGACGTCAAACGTCCCGCCACCAAAGTCGTAAACGGCGATAGTCTGATCGCCCTTGCTCTCCAGCCCGTATGCCAGTGCGGCGGCCGTCGGCTCGTTGATTATGCGCAGAACCTCAAGGCCGGCGATCTCTCCGGCGATCTTGGTCGCCTCACGCTGGCTGTCATCGAAATAAGCCGGAACCGTAATCACGGCACGGTCGACTGATTCGCCCAGCTTGATTTCGGCATCCTCTTTGAGTTTTCGGAGAATCATCGCCGAGATCTCTGGAGGTGACTGCGGCTTGTCGTTAAACACAACCGCCGTATCGCCTCCACTACCGGCAGTCAGTTTGAACGAAATACGCGCTACATCTTCCTGCACAGAAGGGTCGTCAAAACGACGGCCGATGAAGCGTTTCACGGAGTAAACCGTGTTCTCAGGGTTTGTGATCGCCTGCCGGCGAGCCAGCTCCCCCACGAACCGCTCAGCGGTCTTGGGGTTAACGGCCACAACGGACGGCGTCGTCCGCCGACCTTCCTTGTTTTCAATTATTTCTGGTTCCCCGGCCTGCATCACCGCCATTGCGGAGTTGGTCGTACCCAGGTCGATACCAATCGCCTTAGACATTGTTCGGTTCATTCCTCGTCTGATTTTGGTGTCTCTGGTCGTTATTTAGTAACCGCGCCCCTACGTTTTAGGGGGATGCAGTGAAGTAGGTCGCTCAAGGGGTCAGTCCATGAGCGTATGTTTGTCTAGTCTTCGCTCGCAGGAGCAACCGATATCTGGACCTGCGCAGCCCGGATAACGTCGTCGTTCATCTTGTAGCCCTTGCGCAGGACGTTCAAAACGGTGCTGGCCGGAACCTCATCTGACTCTGCCGTAAGGAGTGCCTCATGAGCCCGA
>CAUZRH010000101.1:0-6073 GCA_963582115.1 Dehalococcoidia bacterium | reverse complement strand
CCATTACGCTGAAGTGTGCAAGCGCCGCCTGCACGGCGGGGAGTCCGGCGACCGAGCCCATCACGGCAGCAACGGACGGTACGACCGGTAGCAGGTGCGGCGACATGTCGTGACCCGGGCCGTTTGGCAGGTACGTGTGTCCGATCTGCTCAAAGGTCCGGACGCTTCCGCCGGCCGCGTCCAGCAATCGAACGAAAGGCACACGCCACTCGATAGCCATGCGCTCTGAGTAGGCCGTCTTGTTGCCGACGTTGGCGTCCGATGCACCGCCACGGATCGTGAAATCGCCGCCGTTAACCATCACCTTGCGGCCATTGATCTTCGACACGCCGATGACGGTGTTTGCGGGGGTGAACCCTGTCAGATTGCCGTCGGCGTCGTAGGTTGCAGACCCGGCGAGCGTGCCGATCTCCTCAAAGCTGCCGGGGTCGACAAGCGCGTCTATCCGCTCACGAACCGTCAGCTTGCCGCGGCCCTTGTGGAATGCAACGTTGTTCTCGCCGCCCATCTTGTGGGCGAGGCTGGTTCGCAACTCAAGTTCGTCCAGCTCTGCGTCCCATCCGATGTTTCGTTCGGTGGCTTCGGTCTTTGAACTCGCCGGAGCTCCAAGGTCGGCTTCGTCCATCTCCTCTATGAAGACGACCGCCTGACCTTCAAGCACGGCGTCGCCCTCTTCGATGGCGATCATCCTCACGACGCCGCTGCTTTCCGCCGAAACCGAGTGGAAGAACTTCATCGCCTCAACCACTGCGACCTGGTCGCCTTTACGCACCGAATCGCCCTTGGCCACGTTCAGCTCGGCGACGATCCCCTGGCTCGGTGACGTAACGCCGATCGTGCCGTCCGGTCCATCAACGATCACCGTCGTAGGCACGGCCACGACCGCAGCGTCCGCTACTTCGGCGAAACGCTTTGGATGTGAGCCGTTGCTGGACGAGGCCAGTGTGGCAATCTGCTCATCCACGAAACGGGTATGAATCTTCATGGCACCGAAATCAGGGTGAAGAAGCAGGTTTTGCAAAAACTCCAGATTGGTCGAAACGCCCTCAATCCGAAACTCGCTCAATGCCCTGTAAGTCCGGCGAATGGCGTCTTCGAAATCGTTTGACCGGGAGTGACCGATCACTTTGGCGATCAGCGAATCAAATGACGGGCTGGTGGTGTAACCCGCGTAACCAAACGTATCTGTGCGGACACCCGGTCCGGTCGGTGGATCGAACGCCGATAGCGTCCCGATGGATGGCAGCACACGGCCATCTGGGGTGACTGTCTCCAAGTTCACCCGGGCCTGGATGGCGAAGCCCCGCGGCGCGGGAACGTAGGACTGTTCAAGCCCGACATCGCTCAGGCTTGAGCCTGCGGCGATATTCAGCTGGGCCTCTACGAGATCGATCCCCGTTACGGCCTCGGTAACGGTGTGCTCAACCTGCAGTCTGGCGTTGGCCTCGATGAAGAAGAACTCGGAATCGTCGGACAGATCGGTGGCTTCCACCAAGAACTCAAAAGTCCCCAGGCTCCGATAGTGGACCGCCGCCGCCAACCGCTGGGCGGATTCAATGATCCGCGTCCTCAGTCCGTCTGGCAGATTGGGGGCAGGTGCAACCTCGACCACCTTCTGGTATCGACGCTGGATGCTGCACTCACGCTCGCCAAAATTGGAAACAGCACCTGAGCCATCGCCGAGGATCTGCACCTCTATGTGGCGCGCCCGCGTGACCATGCGCTCAGCGAACAGCGTCCCATCGCCGAACGCGTTCATCGCCTCCGCTGTGGCCTCCGCATACAGGCTTTTTAGCTCGGACGCATCGCTCACGGCCCGTGCGCCCCGGCCCCCGCCGCCAGCGACGGCCTTGAGGATCATCGTGCTGCCGTCGCCAAGCGACTCTAGAAATGCATTCGCCTCGTCGACAGACCCCAGTTCGCTCGAGCCAACCAGCACCGGCACGTCGTTCTCGGCGGCAACGTCCCGAGCACGGACCTTATCGCCAAACAACTCCAGCGTCTCGACCATCGGTCCAACAAAGATGATCCCGGCATCGTGACAGGCCTGGGCGAACTCTGCGTTCTCCGCCAGGAACCCGTATCCGGGGTGGATTGAGTCGGATCCGGACAACCGGGCGGCGTTCACAATCCCCTTGATGTCCAGATACGGGGCGACACCTCGCCCGTCCAGCAAAATCGACTCATCCGCCTTGTGGACGTGGAGCGACTTTGCATCGTCCGACGGGTATATCGACACGGTCGAAATCCCCATATCGGCGGCTGCACGGATGATGCGAACGGCGATCTCTCCGCGGTTCGCTATAAGAAGTTTAGACAGAGTCATCGGGAGTAATTGCTACCTGTGATCGGTGTATACATGTCGCGTTGGAGGGAATGTAAACCTTTTGGCTTGGCGACGTACACCGAACCCATGCGATATTGCGAACATGTCGGTCTATACAACCAGCAACGATGTTACCGTGCGCCCCGATGGATCGAAGCCACGAATTATGTAATCCAGATAGGAAGTTGTTTCCTGTCGAATATCTGGAAACAGAGACGGCAATGTCGGTGCGATACGGATACTGGATTGAACGGGCGCTCGGAGCCGTGGGATCTCGTCGAATGACGCCTCGGTAATCGCCTCCCCTGTGATAACTTGCGGCTGCGTAGGCAGTTGTTCCAATACAAGCGTTATCCATCACATGCCCGTGCCCCTTCAGGGGCCTAGTAGGAGAGTCTCGACCGTGGCGACATCTTCAGACCCGATCCGATCTCAGCCAATTGAGATCAACGAGATTCCGTGGGTAGAGGGCGGCAATGGGATGCGCACCCGTCCGTTGTGGGAGGACGAGGCGACCGGCCGCAAGGCGCACATCGTCGAGTTCGAACCGGGGGCAGGTATGCCCTTGCACAGGCACATCGGACACGAACTCATCTACATGATCGAGGGTTCGCTGGTCGACGAGACCGGGATTCTAAGGCCGGGCAACGTGGCGTATCGGCCTAACGGCTGTGTCCACTCCAACATGAGTCCAAACGGGGCGATAGCCCTCGCCATAATCGACGGTCCGAGCGAGTTGGCAACCGAGATAGGCGATGCTCCCGGATCGCAGATATTCGTCCTGGAAAACCAGCCCTGGGTCAAAACGCCAAGAGGGACATTCACGAAGTCGATTACCGCCAACAAGGACGCCGACTGGACCGTGGCGATCAATCGTTTTCCGACCGGTGCAGGCATCCCGCTGCACCGTCATGTCGGCGACGAGTTGATCTTCGTTATCGAAGGTGCCAGCGAGGATGAGGGCGGGCGGATCACCCCCGGCAACATGAGCTATAGGCCAAACGGCACCGAGCACACCGTCAGTACCGCCACGGGCGCGACCGTATTCGGCATCGTGTGGGGCCGAACCGAACCCATTTAATTCGTTAAGCCTGATTTAGAAAGAGCGGAAAGGCTAATCCGCTCCGTCCTGCGGTGCGTAGCCGAGCACTTCTTTGGCGTGGGCGTTGTCCCGGAACTTCCTTTTGTTGTCTGAGGTGGCCCAGAAGATGTCGGACTTGAGGTTGGCCGGTGCTTCGATGATCTTGATCGTAAGCTGCTGCAGATCGCGATGGCTCTGCCAGTTCGCCATGCCTCGTCCCGGATCGGGTGCGTCGACAGGACCGGTAGAGCTGATCCGGAGGTTGATTACAGATAGATCGGTAGTCGCCGCGTAAAGCCTTCCAAGATCCTCGCCAAACAGCTTGGTCACGCCGTACATATGTATCGGCTTTGGCTCAGAAGCTTCGCTCACCATCTCCCACGACTCTGGCAATGGAAGGTCTTCTTTGGATACCAGGGTCTTGTACGGCTCTTCCCATTCATACCCGTTCGCCGTCGCCCCGGAACTAGCGAGGATCACCCGGGAAACGCCAGTCTGTTTAGCGACCTCAAGGACGTTGTAGCATCCGACGATGTTGTACTTCAGCATCGTGTCCCAGTCTCCGGACATACCCTCTGGGTCGCTTCGACCACCGGCCGCGGCCAGGTTCACCACTACATCAATCCCCTCGAACGCGGGCCGGAGTGAATCCATGTCGGCGACGTTGCCTTTGAAGTTCCGTTCGTCGGGAAGCCCGTCTACGCCGTTTCGCGACAGGGAGCTGATTTCATAGCGCTCTTCTAGTGCCGGCCGCATCGCCCGCCCGACGACTCCACTGAGTCCCGTTACGAGAACCTTTTTCTTGCCTGATGCCTCGGTCAATCAACCTTCTCCAGTGAGTGCAGCCAGTGTTATGCGGTGTGTTGTGAGGGACGTATTGCCATACGCCCCTACGATGTCTAAGCGTTTTATTGTCATCCCGAGCGTTACCGAGGGACCTTCACCTGCCGGGCATCCGGCGAACCAAACATGTTTTGCTCGATCCGATGTTCTTCCTCAGCCTAAACCCGCTAAACGTTCTCGGTATCCAAGATCACATTGTCTCCACGCAACGAATGGTTGCGGATATCGAAACGGCCCGGGTAACGCACCGGCAGATGACCGTCATCGATCATCGCTCCAAGTGGGTGGACCATCGTTTTCACCGGCATTTGCACCTGTACATGGGTACGGGCCGATTCGTAGATGGCGTGCACCATCTCAAGCGCCTTGTAGCCGCTTTCGCTATCCGACCGGTACTTCTCAGTCGAGTCGCCGTTCACCCACGCAGCGAATGCGTGCGCCTGTTCGACGCTGCCCTCGATCACCTCAAAGTTGTCGTCACCGGGCATGGCGTGCTTACCGGCGGGCGCTCGATGGTCCCAGCCGTTCGTGCGGCTGTTCATAATTTTTAGGTCTTCCAGGGTGAGGTTGATCATTCCCTCGGTGCCGAAGATCTCGGCACCCCAGCCGTGTTTCGGGGTGAGACCGGACAGGATCATCGCCTCGGTCCCGGTATCGAAGCCAAAGACAGCCAACGCCTTATCTTCGATCGGGATTGCACGTGCCCAACGGTCCGTCTCGCGTTCCACGTTGCCCATGGCCCAGGTACACTCCGCATCGCTGAGGAGGTATCGAAAGAGGTCCGCCTGGTGCGACGAGTAGTTCGGTAGGCCGTCTTTGGCATAGACCTTGATGAAGCTCACGTCGCCAATCTCGCCGTCCGCGATCAGGTCTTTCGCCAGCGTGTAAGCAGGCAACCACCTGCGCTGGTGACCGATAGCCAGCTTCACGCCGTTGCGCCGGCACACCAGCATCATGTCGTTCGCAGCGCCCAGCGTGTCGGCCATCGGCTTTTCGCAAAGCACGGCTTTGATTCCGGATGATGCGGCGGCCCGTGTCATCGCACTGTGTCCCGTGTCCCAGACGCCTACCGAGACGACGTCCAGTTCCGACTTCTCAAGCATCTCCACCGCATCTCTGAAGTGTTCCGCATTGTAGTCATCCCACTCCGCAAAATGCTCGTCGTAGTCCTTCATCGCCTGATCGCTCAAGTCGGAAATAGCGACTATTTCGTACTTGCTAGAGTTCATGTAGCCCATGCCGTGGTTGACGGTCATACCGCCACAACCGATCACCCCGACGCGAAGTTTGTCTGCCAAACTCGGATCTCCTCTTTATCTGAAAAAGCTGGTGCCAGTGGCACACTCATCACCCGTTGTCGAAAGACGACAGGCAACAAGCGCGCCAAGGTTAATCAAAAAAATAGGCCGCCCTGCCAAGGACCCAGCGTCATTCGACGAGGTGTGCTGCCAGTACGGCCTCATCAAACTCGATCCCCAGACCGGGGCCGCTCGGCGGGATGATGAATCCGTTTTCCAACACAAGCGGCTCCTTGAAGATCGTCTTGTGCAGCGGACCCTGGTTCGCCTCCTGGATCACGAAGTTCGGCGAGCATGTGTCGATCTGGATCGCAGCGGAAGACGCTATCGGCCCGCAGTACATGTGCGGGGCGATCATGGCGTAGTGCGCCTCTGCGATTGCTGCGATCTTCTTGGCCTCTGTGATGCCACCGCACTGCCCGACGTCCATCTGAATGATCGAGGCTGCGCCCTTCTCAAGCAGATTGGAGAACTCGTACTTGGTCACAAGCCGCTCGCCGGTGGCGATAGGGATGCTGGTAGACC
>CAUZRH010000100.1:0-6080 GCA_963582115.1 Dehalococcoidia bacterium | reverse complement strand
CCATTGCGGGAGAGGCCCACGTGTACCAAGGGTGAGGGGTAATAGGGCGGATCGGAGATCCGCCCTATGCTCATCGACTTAAGACCAGTAGGTCTCCTGCAGCGATCCCATGCCACCCCAGCCCGTCACCGATGAACCGTCGGTGGCTCGCCATACGGCTCCATTCGGGTCCCACGGGTTGGCTGCTAACCATTCTTCGTTCATCTCGACGCCAAGCCCCGGCAACTCCGGCACGTCAAAGAACCCGTTCTTTTGAATTGGCGCAGTCCCGGATGTCGCATCCTGGAACCACGGGTGAAGCCCGCCCTCCTGGATCATGAAGTTGGGGGTGCAGGCATCGAGTTGCAGGGCGGCGGCCGTGCAGATAGGTCCGTACGGGTTGTGCGGCTGGAAACCTACGTAATGGGCTTCTGCCATCGCTGCGATCTTCTTCAGTTCCATGATCCCGCCAGCCTGGACGATGTCCGGCTGGATCATCGCCACGATATTGCGTTTCAGCAGATCCGTGTAGTCCCACTTTGTGAAAAGTCGCTCGCCGGTCGCCAGCGGGATGTTCACCGCTTCGGCAACCCGTTGCAGCGCATCCAGGTTCTGCGGCGGCACCGGCTCCTCCATCACGAAGGGGCGGTACTCCTCGACCTCGTTGGCCATGTGGATCGCTGCGGCCGGAGCCAGGCGGCCGTGAACCTCAAGAAGTAGCTCCACGTCGTCGCCGACAGCCTCTCGAACGGCCTTCATCTTGGCGATCGCGTGTCGTTCGGCATCACGTTGCAGGAAGATGCCTGTATGGTCGAACGGATCGCCTTTGAGCGCCGTCAAACCCTGCTCTACGAAACCCATGGCACGTTCCACGGCCAGTTCAGGCGTTGCACCGTCCCATCGACCGTAGGTCCAAATTTTGTCCCGCATTTTGCCGCCGATGAGTTCGTATATCGGCACTCCAAGGGCCTTGCCCTTGATGTCCCACAGGGCGATCTCGATCCCGCTGATCGCGGACATCTGGATCACGCCGCCACGCACGTGGAAGTGGTGGTAGAGCCTCTGCCAGATCTCTTCTATTCGGTGCGGGTCCTTGCCGATCAGGGTCTCGCCGAACTCGTTGACCATCTCGACGACGGCGAACGGGCCACAGGTTGCCTCACCCCAACCCGTGATTCCTTCGTCGGTCTCTATCTTTACGTAAACGTAGTTTCGGCTTCCGAACGGCGTCCTTGCCGAAGCCGGAATCGCTTTAACGCTTGTGATTTTCATTGATGTATCTCTCCGGAAATTTCTAGAACTTGTCAGGTTTGGGGGTCGTGTCTTGTAATTTCCGGGTACTTACGCCCACTCGGTCTGCTGCATAGAAGGCCAGTAAGCATCTCGTGCGTAACCCTCAGGGGTAATGTTCTCAACGGGCGGGTTGGCTCGAAGAACCGCCTCGTCCATCTCAATGCCGATCCCGGGGCCGGTCGGCAGGTCGAAGAATCCATCCTTCTGTTTCGGGAACTCGCCCACCACAACCTCGTCGAACCAGTCGCCGTGTCCGCCTTCCTGGATCATGAAGTTTGGCGTGCAAGCATCAACCTGCAATGCCGCCATCGAGTTGACCGGTCCGTACGGGTTGTGCGGCTGGAATCCCACGTAATGGGCCTCCGCCATTGCCGCGATTTTCTTCAACTCAAGGATTCCGCCCGCGTGTCCGATGTCTGGTTGGATCATCGCCACGATCTGCTGCTCCAGTAGGCCGGTGAACTCGTACTTGGTGTACAGACGCTCGCCGGTCGCCAGCGGTACGTTGATCGCATCAGCGACGCGTTTCATGGCCGACACGTTCTGTGGAGGCACGACCTCCTCAAACACAAAAGGTCGATACTCCTCGATCGCCAGACCGACCCGGATCGCTGCCGACGGTGCAAGACGTCCGTGTGCCTCTACCAGCAGTTCGACATCGTCCCCGACGGCTTCACGGACCGCTTTTAACTTTGCAACTGCGTCACGTTCTGATTGCACAGAACTGAACAGGCCCTGGTGACCGAACGGGTCGCCCTTCAGTGCCGTGAGCCCTGTAGCAACCTCTCGCAGGGCATGTTCGACACACTCTTCCGGAGTAGCGCCGTCCCATCGACCGTAGGTCCAGATCTTGTCACGCATCGCTCCACCCAGCAGCTCGTACACCGGCACGCCCAGCGCCTTGCCCTTGATATCCCAGAGGGCGATCTCGATGCCGCTAATCGCCGCCATCTGGATCACGCCACCGCGGACGTTGTGATAGAGGTGGTAGAGCCGTTGCCAGTGCTCTTCAATACGGTGCGGATCTTTGCCGATCAACGTCGAACCTATCTCGTCGACCATCCCAGACACGACCAACGGACCGCATGTCGCCTCGCCCCAGCCGGTAATGCCTTCATCCGTCTCGATCTTCACGTAGACGAAATTGCGCCTGTTACCGCCCTGGTCAGTAATTGGTTGAGCGCTTTGAATTCCTTCGACCTTTGTGATCTTCAACGGTGATCTCGCTTTTTCTTGTGTGAATCCGAATTTACCGGTTGTAGGCACAACCGCGTCGCCGCCAACTTACGCCACTCGATGAGTACGCGCTAGTGGCCGACACATCTTTACAGGCTCTTGAAAATATGCCATGACGCAAACAAAGGACCATGTGTACAAAGGCCCGGGCGCAAACAAAGGGAGGAACATAGAAAAATGTTCAAAAAGATACTTGTTCCGTTGGACGGCACAGCCGATTCCGAACGCGTTATAGATTGGGTCAAGCCGTTCGCACGATTGGGTGTCGATATTCACCTCGTCACTATCGTGGACTCCAGGCACCTCGCCGAGGCGTACGAGTTCGCACAACTGACCGAGTCGATCACCGAATGGGCGGATCAGTACCTGGGCGGCATTCTCAAGTCCGTACAAGACGAGTTCCCATCTGCCACATCCAGCCGAAAGACCGGCACGCCCGCCCGTGAGATCATCAAGGTAGCCTCGGAAATTGGCGCCGACCTCATAGCGATGGAGCCCCACCGCGGTTCGGCGGCGATGCGCGGCATCCTTGGAAGCTGTATGGACGCTATAGTCTGATCAGGTCGAGTACCCGTGCTGGTGCTTCCGCCCGGCGGGGCTTCCGTACAAGCGCCAGAAAAGCCGTCGACCATACTCATTCCGCTTGACGGCTCAGGGCTCGCCGAAAACGCACTAACGATTGGTGTCGAACTGGCGGCCGCTATCTACGCAGGTGCCGAATATGGACCCAGCATGGCGAACGCATGGGATCAGGCGATCAAGTCCCAGCAGAAGGAAACCGGCGACTACCTGGATTCACAGGTGGCCAGCATCAAGGACTCCGTTTCCTCCGTTAGCACTCACGTGTCCTCCGACACCGGGGCGAGCGCCATCGTCGACACTTTGCACGACTCTCCCTCTACAATCGCCATAATGGTGACGCACGGCCGTGGAGGCATCCGACGTCTCGTACTGGGCAGCGTCACCGATAAAGTGACCCGCTCATCACGCGCGCCGACCCTGGTGATTCCGGCCAACAGCATGCCCGACGCGGGCGATGCCGAGAGTGACGTTTAAGCGGGGAGCAAACGCCCGTTCCTGACGGGTAACAGTGTTGGAAGGTGCCCACATGCCCGGCTCGATGAGTAGAGACGAGATCACAAAATTTTTGCTTGGGCCGGTTATTGCCCGGCTTGCCACGGTGCAGCCGGGCGGGGCGCCGTACATCGCTCCCGTCTGGCAGCAGTGGGACGGGGAACGGATGTACATCGTGGGACGGGCGGGTTCGGAGTTCGTAGATCACATCAGAAACGAGTCGCGGGTGGCAGTCTCTTGCGCCGACGATGTGAACACGGAGCATGCGCGTGTCCTGATAGAGGGAACGGCGGAGGTGCTGGAAGGCCCGGCTCCAATGACCGGTCGTATGCTTCAGATCGCCGAGGAGATGGCGGTGCGATACATGGGTCCTAATGGTCCCACGTATATGAAGAAAACGGCGGATCGCCCTCGATGCCTCATCGCCGTAATGCCGGACTCGATCGTCTCCTGGGACGGCGGAGACTGGCATCCCCGATATACCCGTTAAGACGTCAGACAGCCCTTTTAGCCGCCGCCGCTGGCCCGTGCACGTCGATACAGCGCATACCAGACCCTGATCCCATCGGCGTGCTCTTCGTAATGAAGGGCCGTACCGTCGTCCAATTGTTGACGCAGTGGGGAACCACTTGTAAACAACTCCGGTGGTGAAGCTTCTATAGCATCTCGTAACGCTCGATGTGTCGCTTCCAGATGTGTGCTGGTTGCGGCCACATCCATGTCTGTTTGCCGTTGTCGCTCTGCCTCGTCAAATGCGCCCGGATCGTCAAGCTCTGGACTAGGTACACCTGCCAGAAGTGACGCAGTTGCCCGCGTCTCCCATGCAGCGACGTGGGTCATCACTTCTCGGACCGACCACTCACCGCACACGCCCGGCACTTCCATATCGGTGGACGTAAGTGGTTCGAGGGCGCGCCGGAACGAGCGCCACGAATCGTCGATTGCCGCCCGCACCTGTTCCTTGATCAATGAGGCCCATTTCTAAATTCGGACATATCTGGAAAACGATCCACATCTTCGCACGTCCCACGGGCCTTATATCTTCCGCTTGCACAATCGGGTTGACTCCGATCGTGGCGCAGCGTAACTTCTCGCCAGTCCTCAAAGCGCATCTACACCATCACGGAGGCCACATATGACGATCGTCGGCACCGGAGACCTGAAGTTCGAACTGGATCCTGATTGGCCCCGAGGCATGCCGGAAGGCTGGGAGTTCACGCTGGCGTCCGGAGTTGCGGTCAACTCCCGTGACGAGGTGTATGTGTTCTCCCGTGGTGTGCACCCAATCACGATGTGGAACACGGACGGCGATTTCATTACGTCCTGGGGCGAGGCGTCCTGCCTGGACCCGGCTGATCGCTACAACGGTACGTTCCGGGACCCGCACGGCATCTACGTAGGACCGGACGACTCGATCTGGCTTACGGACACGCAGACGCACACCGTCACGAAGCACACGAGACTGGGTGAAAAGCTTATGGAGCTTGGCCGACGTGACTACGCAAACGTCGCCGTGTCTCAGACGGGTGACCACGGTCTGCCGTTCAACATGCCTTCCGGTGTGGTTATCAACGATGCGGGCCACATTCTGGTGTCCGACGGATACGCCAATCGGAACGTTCACACCTTCACGGCCGATGGCGAGTTACTGAGCTCATGGGGGCGCGCAGGCCAGGGGCCTGCCGAGTTCGGAATGCTTCACAACATCGGTATCGATAACGTCGGCCGTATCTACATCGCCGACCGGCCAAACTCCCGTGTTCAGATTCTTGAACAAGACGGAACATTTGTGGCCGAATGGACCGATGTGATCAACCCAGGTGCGTTCTGGTACGGCCACGACGGACTGATGTATGTGGTCGAGCAGGGTGAGCCGACGGGCGTGAGTGTGTTCACGCTAGATGGTGATCTGGTGTCCCGATGGCGAGGGCCGGAGAACGGCATGGAAGCGCCGCACGACATCTGGGGTGACTCCAGCGGCAACCTGTACATCGCAGAGATCGGCATCGAAGGGCACGGTCAGCGAGTCCGGAAGTACATCCGGCAGTAGGGCAATTCGGGAGCACCATGCCGTGTGTGGCGGTGATAGTTTCGCCTCCTAACGGTATGTCTACGCCGGTCATCGTTCGGGTGAAGGTCCCTCGGCTTCGCTCAAGATGACAACAACAGAACTGTGCCAACGTTACCCCTCTCCCCGTCGGGAGATGGTGCAGGATGAGGGGTGTGAAGCCTGCAAGGCGGCAAGACGTTATCGAGCGTTATCGCCGAATTGGGCGAGGCAAGCACCGCCCCTACGCGTCGACTAGGTCCTCGTACGCTTCCAAAGCGAGCGGGTGTGGTGTTACGCCCTCGCGCTTTAACTCCGCATCAAGGGTCTTGATATAAAGGCGGATGGCGGCTTTCCAGTCGCCGGTCTTTGCCGCCTCAACTACCGACAACAGCCACGGTCGGCGTTCGACCTTGTTTGGATCGATCTTGTCGGCCAGAAACACGGTGCC
>CAUZRH010000099.1:0-6130 GCA_963582115.1 Dehalococcoidia bacterium | reverse complement strand
AACCGGAGAACTGCTTCGAGGATTCGATGGGCGTATTTCTCAGGATTCTTGTCCCAATAATTCTGCTCCCGTTGCTGCGGTGGGGAGTGCCGCGTCTAATTAAATACATAGGCCGTCGGTACGATCACCAACAGGCAGAGAAGCGTTCAGGTGGCCCGGTGATCGAGGGACACCTGACGCCCTCAGAGTTCCCGACGCAGGATCTACGAAACGTGGACTTCTACGACTACGAAGAGTAACCGAAGAGCATTGCTCCCCGTTCAAGCCGAATCCCGTTCCTTAGCCATCAGATACACGTCCACACTGTTCAGTTGCGACGAGTACGACGTGACGTGTTGGAATCCCGCTTTCTCGTAAGCACGAATGGCACGTCGATTGTCCGGCTCCGGGTCGATCACACAACGCTGAATTGACCAGTCAGCGAACACGATTTCGTCAACAAACTGGCGTATCAGCGAAGTCCCAATTCCACGATCACGCCATTCGGGAATCCCGATGAAGATGTCGATCCCTGCGGCATGGGGAGCCTGGATTTCTGCGGCAGCGGCCGGATATTCCGCCACGTTGTAGGTTTGGATCACACCGATGTCGGTTGTGTCGACCTCGATGATGAAGATACGCGTCTTCTCATCTTCGCCCTGAGCGCGTGATTCCCATTTGGAGCGAATAGCATCCTCGGGCGTGTCACTTTCGTGCCACCAGAAGGCGACCTCCCCTTCCCGCAACCATTCCACGACATTGTCGACGTCGGAAACAGCGAGAGGTCTGAACGAGATGTTCAAAAGTTGTCCTCAGAGTTCAGTGGTGCCCGATTTCATAAGCCCTCACCCTATTCCTGAAGTTCTCGAAGGACGGGCCTTGGGCAGAGGCCGCTGCTCGCCCATACATCGTGGTTATGGGATTCAGCCCGCCATTCGAGAGCCTCAGGGTGGGCTCCGTCTCCGGTTTAGACGCCCTGCACCATGAAGGACTTTGTGTCAGCCGCCCTGTGTCGGATTTCTGCTACTGGGGCGTACTCCGGGGAGGTCGCCCATTTCTGAAGTGCTTCTGCGTCCGGAAACTCCAAAATGACCACTCGGCCGGGGTTCCAGCCACCCTCGCCCGGGGTCACTTCACCGCCACGCACGAGATATCGGCCGCCGTACTGGGCGATGGTGGCCGGCACTAGGGCCTGGTATTCCTTGTAGGCGTCCTGGTCCTTGATCGTGATCTCGGCAATTGTGTAGACGGACATTCGTTAATCCTTTGAGTTCTTTGTATTTAGAGAGTTCGAATAGCTGAAGCGGGATTCCTGAATCCGACTAAACGCCTTCGACTTTGAACGATTTCGTGTCCGCTGCCTTGTGGCGAATCTCGCCGACCGGTGCGTACTCCGGCGAGGTCCTGAATGCCATCATCGATTCATCGTCCGGGAACTCGAGAATGACAACGCGCTTGGGAGACCATCCGCCCTCACCGGGCGTCACCTCTCCACCGCGCACAAGATACCGGCCACCAAATTTCTCGACGAGCGGTGCCGCCAGAGCCATGTATTCCTTGTAGGCCTCGGCGTCTTTAACGGTGATGTCTGAAACGGAGTAGACGGCCATTCTTGGGTCTCCTTCTGGAATAGGTATTGTCGGGTCCGACGAACGGCCTACGGGTCGATCAAGACGCCGGGGTTGAGGATGCTGTTCGGGTCCAAAGACTTCTTCGCCGCCCGTAGTGCAGTAGCAAAGGTTTCAGGCCGCTGTTTGTCGTACCACGGACGGTGGTCGCGGCCGACGGCGTGGTGATGTGTGATGGTCCCGCCGGCTGCGATCAGAGCTTCAGATGCCGCTGTCTTGATCTCAAGCCACTGCGACAGTTCCGAACCAGGGATACCGGGTGCGGTGAACGAGTAGTAAGGAGCCGGGCCGTCCGGGTAAATGTGCGTGAATCGCGCCGTGATCGTTCCGCCGCCGCAAACCTGGTTCATGGCGTCCTCCACGGCCCCACGAACCGAGCGGTCAAACTCCGGCCAGCGGTCCCACGTGATGGACGTCTCAAACGTATCGGCGATAACGCCCAGACCGGTAATGTCGTTCCAGTCGAATGGCAGATTTATGAATGCCTCACGCCACGCGCCGACAGCGCCCTGTCTTCCGGCGGCATCGCTGCTCGCCTTCGCTCCGGCTGGCGCGGGTGAGATGACGATCTCGTCGTCATCCACCTGCCCACCGGCATCCCGGGCGATCGATACCGCCTCTTTGATAAATGCGTCCTGTGGCACGTCGGCCGATTCAAAGCCGATGATCAAGATTGCGGTCTTACCGTCCAACCCGGCCATCGCTGCGCCCTCTCCGGGATCAAGCACCCTGAGATTGGCGGGCCAGAGCTTGGCCTGTGCGATTGCTCGTGCGGCCTCCGAGACCGACTCCAGCGACGGGAACGATACGCCGGTTGAAGCTCGGAAGCGTGGTCGACCCTGTATTCGCATCCAGGCCTCTGTAACGACGCCCAGAATGCCCTCGCTGCCGAGCGCAAGACGGTCCGGGCTTGGTCCCGCGCCGCTGCCGGGAAGTCGGAACGACTCCCACGGGCCTGACGGCGTGACCATGCGAACCGACTCGACAAACTCGTCGATGCGCGTCTCGTTGGTGGCGTAATGGCCGCCGGACCGTGTGACTATCCAGCCGCCAACGGTCGAGTACTCAAAGCTCTGAGGAAAGTGGCGCATCGTGAAGCCGTGCGGCTTGAGCTGTGCCTCAAGACGCGGACCGAGCGTCCCGCCCTGCACGCGCACCGCTCTCGACCTGGCATCGACCTCAAGAACCTGGTCCATACGCGTCATGTCCATCGTGACGATACCGTCGTAACCGTCCGGCGCTTCCACGCCGCCGACTACCGAAGATCCGCCGCCAAACGGGCTGATCGTATAGTTCGCGCCCCCACACCAGTCGAGCAGCGATACGACTTCTGCCTCATTTCGTGGGTATGCGACAACGTCGGTCGGGTTCGGAAAGTCGCCCGCAAACTTGCGCACACGGTCCCGGAAGCTGTGACCGTAGGTATGGAATGCGCGCTCGTAGGTATCGGTGGTCGTTATCTCTGACAACGAAGCCGGGGGAGTAATACGGGCCGGGCGCATATCCAGCTGGTCTACCGAACGCGGTTGCACGGTTTTAAGCCATTGGCCGAACCGCTGCGACATCCCCCTCGCCGCAGCCTCACGCTTCGCTGGTGTCGGTTCCTGGGACTCCATGCCCCATGCCCAGTAACTTCGGCGGTCTGTCACGGATGGTCCTTATCTGTCTGAAATGGCGAACGATACAGAAGGAGAGTTTAGGTGGTTTTGAGAGCGGGCGAGAGCGGTCTTGCAAATTACCGCGTCGTTCTGTCATATCGCCACCCCGAAGCTCATACCTACTGTCATCCTGAACTCGACGTGAAAAGGATTACAAACCTCGATCCGCCCCGATCAACGACCGCAGCCTCGGTGCGCCGGATAGCCAACCCGGGAGCCTGGGATGCACCCACATCGCCGCCAGCAGAAACGGTATCGCCAGCATGTATGACCCAACCGCATCCATGACCCAGTGGTCGAGTTCGATCACCCGTGCCGGCCCCATCGTGATAACGAGCGCCACAAGAAACACCCGCAGCGCTAAGCAAGGTCGTCCGGGCGTCATGTAGACACCCGCCAGGTAGGCGAGGATGCCGAATACCAGCACGGCGTATACGACATGCCCGCTTGGATATCCCCCGGCGCCGAACACGGCTTCTGTCCACTGAAGATCGTCGGTCGGACGAGGGCGCGACGCCAGATCCGTAATCCGGGTCAGGGCCGTAAGCCCTCCGGTGGCGAAGAAGGTAAGCGCCGCGTAGCGACCCCATGCCCACCAGACGACCGGGATGAGCAGTACGAACAGCGCCGGGGCGACCCTGTCTTCGGAAATGAAATCCAGTGCGTCGACAATCGTCCGCACCCCGACCACGTCAAGCTCATTGAACCAGCGCGTCAACATCCGTTCACCGGTCAGCAGTTCGTTATTCCGGATGATAAGCGTAAAGACGGTAGCGATTACCGCCGTTATTCCGATCGCTGGAATCCAACGCATCAGGTCCGGCTTAACTTGATCGGTCGAACCGGCCCTCTGGTTCATGCCGATGCGTGCGCGGCCGCGCCGGTTCCCGCGATCTTGCCGAAGACGAATCCATTGGTAATACCGGAACCGCCCGGGTAGTTCTCATAGAAGATCCCGCCGACCAGCTCACCGGCTGCGTACAGTCCGGGAATCGGCTGATCCTGCGTGTCGATTACCCGTCCGGTGGTATCGATCTTGAGCCCGCCAAACGTAAACGTGATGCCGCACGTGACTGCATACCCGGTGTATGGAGGTTTATCGAGACGCAGCGCCCAATTGGTCTTCTCCGGCGCCACGCCGATAGTGGTCTTACCGTCGAGAATTGCCGGGTTGTAATGCGTGTCCTGCACAGCGGCGTTGTAGTCAGAAACCGTCTTCTCCAACGCGTCGGCATCGATGTCCAGCCCGATGGCCAGTTCACGGATGGTGTTGGCCTCAAACTTGGTCGTCTCGCGGATGTGATATTCATCCCGCAGCATGTCGGTTACCTGCGAGTCGAATACCTGGAACGCCAGCCGATTTGGCTGGTTCAAGATCTCTTTGCCGTACTTGGCATATGTGTAGTTGCGGAAGTCAGCGCCCTCGTCCACGAACCGGTCGCCCTCCACATTGACGATCAGGCCCAGCGGGTACGAGTGCTTCTGGAACAGGTCTGCGATGTTGCGGTCTCCGCCTTCATCCGGCGCACCGGCGTCCCACGCCACGGCATGGCAACCGCTGTAGTGGCCGTGCGAGCGCGCTCCGATTTCCAGCGCCATTCGGATGCCGTCACCGGTGTTGTACCGGGTGCCACGAACCTTGGCCATATCCCAGCCGGGGCCCAAGTAACGAGTTCGCATCTCAGCGTTCGCCTCGAAACCGCCACAGGCCAGCACGACCGATGTCGTCTCCACCTCTGTAAGGCCGTCCGGGCCGCGCAACGCTATGCCGCGTATGCCGCCCTGCTGGTCGATCAAGAGGTGGTCGCCCATCGTTCCGTAAGCAATGTCGATGCCGAGATCCACGATACGGTCGAACAAGGAATCTACGAGACCTTTGCCCGCGCCCACGGTCTCACATGCAAGCCCGCCCCAGAATTTGTAGACGCCATCGACCTTGAACGACTGGCGGCTGTACATGAGACCCCACCGGACGCCCTGCTCACGGAGCCAGATGGCCGTGTCGTGCGCGTTGTTGACGAGAACATCCGCCAGCTCCGGGTCGGACTTGCCGCCGGTGACCCGCATCAAGTCGTCGTAGAAAGCGCTGCGCGGATAGGAGCCGACGTCGATCTGAGCTCGCTCGGCATTCGATATCTCGCCAATAAGCGGGATCAGGTCGTCCAGATCGTCGTACGGAAACCGAACCGCTCCGCCGGTGACGTATGAGTTGCCGCCACGAGCCGCTTCCGGCGCTTTCTCAAGCACAAGCACATTCGCCCCGTCCAATTTCGCAGCAATAGCCGCGCTCAGGGCCGCGTTACCGGCACCAACTACTACGACGTCATACTTGTCATTGAGAGGCGACATTCAGTTCTCCTTGGGTCGTGTTTGATGGTCTTTGGTATTCTTTGGTATCCAAGGTGGAGGCAGTCTACCGCCGAGCGGCACCGACTGGAACAACGCCTTGTTTCTGAGACTCCCCAATGTGTCCCGGCATCCCAATATTGTCATCCTGAACTTGATTCAGGATCGGCCGGAGCAACGGCATCGCTCGCGTGTCGCGGCAACAACGATCACACATGCGTGATTCCAAGATCACACCCTGTTTCATATCGGGCGGATCCTGAATCAAATTCAGGATGATATGGGTACGACGAATCTGGGGTCGGAATTACCCCGCGACGTCACGCTTTTTTACCGCCAGCGCGCTAATCGCCTCAAGCACGACACGATGCGCCAGCTGTGCCGTGATATCTGCTGAGTCGTAAGGCGGCGATACCTCAACAACGTCCATCGCAACCAGATGTACGTCAGATCCAACTATCCGGCGTACAGCACGAAGTAACTCGCGCGCCGAGAGCCCACCCGGTTCAGGCGTACCGG
>CAUZRH010000098.1:0-6210 GCA_963582115.1 Dehalococcoidia bacterium | reverse complement strand
GAGTTCTTTCTTGCGGGAGTGAAATCATCCCAGACGATTCCTTATGAGCCAGGTGGGATCATCACCAACGTGATTCTGACGTTCGATGCCCTGCCAACGCCAACTCCGGTTCCGACTCTGGTTCCGACAGCAACACCGGTTCCCGAACCGACTGCAAAGCCGCTTTCTACGGCTATGCCGCAAGCGACTCGCACTCCGACACCTGTGGCGACAAGCACGCCAGCGCCGACCGCCACGCCTACGCCTACAGCTATTCCTGCGCCAACAGCTAATCCTGCAGCGCCAACACCGGAGCCAACTTCGAAACCGGTATTAATAGAGGAAGTTGAAGGGACGCGGGGCGACTCGGATCGCGGGTCGGGGATGTGCAGTGCTAACCCTGGTGGTCCTGCGTCTGCGGGACAGATAGGCCTCTTGCTGGCACCTGTAGCGTTAGCCCTGTGGGTTGGGGTCAGACGTCGGTCGAAGGCGAACCTCTTCGACTAGGCGGATCGGTCAGACTCCATATCCAGTCTGGATGATCGGCAAAGACGTAGGGAATCAGACGCTACTTTAGTTCTACGACGTAAACGCGGTCGTGATAAGAGTAAGGGTCGGCTTCAAACCTTGGGTCTTAGCCACTGGGCGGTCAACCGGTCGGGGACCCTTAGTCGACCGACTTCGGACGCAAGATAACTAAACGTTGCGCCTCTCCCAGATTTCCGCGTGTGATGGTCACACGGGCCAATGGTTCTGGCTTAGGCAGTCCGATCTCGGCAACGAACGGGTCAAGAGCACTGAAATCAGATCCGTCCGACGGAACGGCTGGATGAACCGGGATGACGACCGTTGGCTCAAGCGCGCGTGTCACGGCAGCGGCCTGGTCTGCTGACATGGCCTGATCCGAACCACCGGCGGGCGTGATAAGAACGTCTACACGTCCTATCAACTGGGCAGCCTGGGTCGTGAGAGGTGCGTTAAGTGCGCCCAGGTGGCAAACGGTTATCAGCTCGGAATCCAGCGCGTAAACAGTGTTTAACGCCCTGGGATCATTAGCGTCGCCCAGTGGAGTGGCAATCCCGCGCACTCCAAGACCCGATATTTCATATTCGCCCGGTCCACGGATTATTTTGATGACTTCATTGAGACCGCCCAGACCGGGTAGTGCCACTGCGTGACTGATGGTCACGACAGTGGAAGTCGGATCGATGTCCGGGCCAAGGGTTGAACCCGGGATCGGGTCCATAACAAGCGTTCCTGTGGCCGTGCTAATTATGATAGATCTGTCAGCCAGCCAGCGAATGTCCATTAACGAAATCCAAGGGCGCGTGTCGAGCGCGATAGTGGTTCAAAATCGGGTATTGAAGAGTCTTTCTCGACCCAGAAATACGGGTCTAAAAGACCACCTTCCACTTTACGCGCTCCCCAACGGGCGGTCAACGCAACTCAATCGTGTTGACACCCCTTTGGGGCCGTGCTAGGTTCGCCTCAATCGTATGGACCGATGCGCGGTCGGAATCGTAGTGCGTAATACCTCTCCTTGGAGAGCGTCGATGACCACATTAAGCCCACGCCGGGGCAGCATACTCAAACTGATCGTTGACGGTTATATAGCGACGGGCGAACCTGTCGCGTCATCGATGGTCGCTGCGGATCTGAAAGTAAGCGTCAGTCCGGCCACGGTACGCAACGAGATGGTTAGCCTTGAGGATGATGGTTACATCACTCGACCGCACACGTCTGCGGGCGGCATCCCGGCCGACAAGGGCTATCGATTTATAGTCGAAGACCTGATCGCTGGATACAAAGAACCTGATGCTCAGGATTTTGCGGCAATCCAGGCGGCGTTAGAGAAACGACGTCGTGATATGGAAGAGTGGGCCGACGCCGCAGCGTCTATCGTGGCCGGTCTGCTCAAGACATTGGCCTTTGCATCCGCCCCGCGTGCTGACGCGTCCCGGATTAAGCAACTGGAGCTTCTCCAGATGCAGGATCTGACCGCGATGCTGGTGTTGATCTTGCATGAGACTACTGTGGTGAAACAGCTTATCCCGCTGGAATCGCCGACGACTCAAGATGAGTTGTTTGAGGTTCGGAACCGCGTCCACAAAGCCGTTACCGGTCGGACGGCTGATGAAATTGCACTACAGATAGGAACGGGTAACTCCGTCCCGGGGCTTGAGTCTGTGATCCTTGATTCGACTGTAAGCGCCCTCAGAGAGCGGGATAAGTCACGGGTGTCTGGATACAACATCGAGGGTCTGGGGAGGCTTCTGGGGACTCCGGAGCTGTCTCAGGACAACTATGGCGCCGAGTTGACCGAGGTGCTTGATAGCGAAGATGCGCTGTATGAACTGAGTGAGGGTGCGCCAAGCGATGGCAGCGCCGTTGTCTACATCGGCGCAGAGATTCCTCGTGTGGAGTTCAATCGTTGCAGCGTTATCATCGCCAGATACGGAGTGCCCTCGGAGGCCTCTGGTGTGGTTGGCCTGATTGGTCCAACGAGACTTTCTTACAAGCGCGCCGTTCCGGTTGTAGAGGCGGCGGCAACGCTGCTGGGCGATCTCGTGACTGAGTCGTACTACGGATACCCTTCGTAAGACGGATGAACGACGGCGGACACTTAGCCGAATCCGCATAAACGACATCGGCGATTTCACTTTCACGTTCGTATAATGATTCCCATATCTACGCGTCTAATGCCGTTCGACGAGTTCTTCTACAACGTAAATGACCACAAAGACCGATTTCTACGAAACCCTTGGCGTTGCACGCAATGCGACGCCTGAGGACATTAAGAAGGCGTACCGCAAGCTTGCGTTCCAGTTCCATCCGGACCGGAATAAGGACGCGAGTGCGACGGATCGCTTCAAAGAGATTAGCGAGGCGTACCAGGTCTTAAGTGACCCTGAACGTCGCGCTTCTTACGATCAGTTCGGCCATGCCGGTGCCAATGGCGCTGGCGGGCGTGGCTTTGAAGGGTTTGAAGGCTTCGGCGGACTTGGCGACATTTTTGAGTCGTTCTTTGGTGGCGGGCAGCAAGACCAGGGACCGTCACGGGGCAGAGACCTGGAGTACCGAACCTCGATCGACTTCATGGAGGCCGTTTTTGGGGCTGAGAAGGAGTTCGACATCAACCGTGTCGAACCGTGCGAACGATGTTCAGGCAGCCGGGCTGAGCCGGGAACGACGGCATCGAAATGCGGGACCTGCAAAGGGGCCGGACAGGTTCGTCGTGTCCAGCGCAGCATTTTCGGGCAGTTCGCTCAGATGTCGACATGCTCCACATGCCAGGGCGAAGGCTCAACTGTCTCTTCGCCTTGTACTCAGTGCAAGGGCGCAGGGCGTGAACGGAAGCACCGCAAGATCTCTGTGAACATTCCGGCTGGCGTGGACTCCGGTAGCCGTATTCGGCTTCGTTCCGAGGGTGAACCGGGAGATCCTGGCGCACCGGCGGGCGATATGTACATACACGTCGCAGTGGAACCACACGAGATATTTGAACGCGATGGCGACGATATTCTTATGCGACTGGACGTCAACGTGGCGAGAGCTGCACTTGGTGCGACGACCAAGGTGCCGACGGTGGACGGATTGCAGGAGCTCAATATTCCGGCAGGAACCCAGTCAGGGCAGGCATTCAAGATGCGCAACCTGGGTGTGCCACATCTAGGCGGATCAGGGCGTCGTGGAGATCAGATCGTCGTCGTTAATGTGGCGATCCCAAAGAAATTGGACGACCGCCAACGTGAACTGCTGGAAGAACTGGCGGCGACTATGGGCGACGATGTCTCACCAACTGAGGATGAGGATGGATGGCTCGGTAAGGTGAAGGATTTCATCAGTGGCGAAGATAATTGATGCCGGTTCTGCGATCTGGAAGGCATGGTTAAGCTGATATGCCTTCGGAGTGGATTGAGCTAAGCACCGAGGCTCCAGGGGAGTACGCCGAACCGCTGACACACCTGTTCGCGCGCTACGGCGAGGGTGGGGTGGTCGTCGAAGAGGCGGGGGGATATAACCCGGACGAGGGCGAGACGGCCCCTCTGAACGCTCCTGTTATTGTCAGGGCGTATTTGCCTATCGACGCAACGACAGACGATCGACGTGCCCGTATCGACATGGGGCTGCGACTGATCTCCTATCTCCACCCGATCCCCCCGCTTAAAGAGCGAGTGCTCAAGGATCGGGAGTGGGAGATACAGGAGTTTGAGCCGGTTCGGGTCGGTGAGCGAATGGTGATTGCTCCTCAGGGTTCGAAATGGGACCGTAGGCCTGACGACATCATCATCAAGCTCGATCCGGGCCTGGCGTTTGGGACGGGGCATCACCCCACCACTCGCATGTGCATGGTTTATCTTGAGAAGCTGGTCAAAGAGGGCTCCAATGTGCTCGATCTGGGCTGCGGCTCGGGAATTCTGACACTTGCGGCGTTCAAGCTGGGTGCAGGTTCGGTGACCGGGCTTGATATCGAATCAGATGCGATAAAGTCCAGTAACGAGAATCTGGGCAAGAATGATCTGACCGAGAAGGCGAACTTCCATGAGGGTAGTCTGCCGGACCCGGCTGCTCCAGACGGGTCGTTTGATATAACAGTGGCCAACATCTCTGCGAATATCCTGATTGCACTCGCACCACGCATACTGGTATCGCTGGCCCCCGAAGGCGTGTTCATCGGTTCGGGTACGCTTGTTGAGCGTAAGGACGACGTTGAGGCGGCGTTCATTGAGGCAGGGGCTGAGTTCACAGATCTAACGATCTCTGGCGATTGGGCAGCTTTTTCCGCCTCCATGCGTTCCTGAAGACCCGCCAAAAGACCCGGGAGTAAGGTCCATGCACCGGTTTTACCTGCCGGACGGGATACCGGCTGAAGGCCCGGTCCAATTTCCTCGTAATATTGCCCGACAAATGTCTCGCGTCCTCCGGATGCGGGAGGGGGAGAAGGTCGGCATCTTCGACGGTAGCGGTGTCCAGTGGACTGTTGAACTGGACGACGTTGCCTCTCGCTCCGCAGCGGGGCATGTTGTCGATGTGACAAGGCCTTCCACCGAACCAGCCGTCGATATCACGCTGTATCAGTCGCTGATCGATGCGGCGCAGTTTGAGCTTGTCCTCCAAAAGGGTGTCGAGCTTGGCGTGAAGCGCTTCGTGCCGTTGCTCACAGAGCGAGTATCAGGAGCCGGATTCACCGGGGCGTCTGAAAAACGCCAGGCGCGATGGGCACGGATTACTCAAGAGGCGTCAGAGCAGTCTGGTCGTGTGTTCGTCCCCGGGGTCACGGCCCCGGTTGCGCTGACCGAGGCTTTTGATGGGCCACCTGAAGGCCGGTTTATCGTGCCGTGGGAGGGCGAGACGGCGATGAGCCTGCGTGATGCGCTCAAGGAGCTTGTGACGGACCCGGATAAAGCTGTCAGCATTGTGATAGGCCCAAAGGGCGGGCTTACCGAAGCGGAGATCGAGTATCTGAGGGAGAAGGGCGCACTACCAGTGACGCTTGGAAGCCGCATCCTTCGATCGGAAACGGCGGCGATTGCAACCGTGAGTGCAGTTCTTTACGAAGCAGGCGACTGGGCGTTTCCGTCTGAATCAGTCTCTTCGGGTAACTAGTGGAGCGTTCCCGTCTCCGACACAGGTGTTCGTGTCATCAAGCCTTCGATGGCCGATCTGGGATCCAGCTCTCCTGCCAGTACAGCGCGTGTCACAGAGGCGATCGGCATGTCGACACCCAGTGATTCGGCCACGGCAAGCGCGGCCTGCGTCGTCGTGACACCCTCAGCGACCTGGTCCATGCCGTTCACAATCTCGGCCGCAGAACGACCCTTCGCCAGCTCCTGCCCGACGTACCTGTTGCGGGACAGTTCGCTGTAGCAGGTGGCGACGAGATCGCCCATGCCGGATAGACCGGAAAAGGTCTCCGTCCTAGCTCCCATCGCCACACCGAGGCGTGTGATCTCCGCCAGGCCCCGGGTCACGAAGGCCGATTTGGAGTTGTTGCCAAGTCCGTGTCCATCGATGAACCCCGCACCGATGGCGATGATGTTTTTGAGCGCGCCGCCCAGCTCTACTCCAATTAGATCGGAGCTTGTGTAGACCCGGAATACACGAGAGTTGAGGAAGGCCTGTGCAGTTTCTGCGGATGATGCATCGATGTGTGCCAGGGTGGTTGTGGCCGGGTTGCCCTCCACGATTTCCAGCGCAAGGTTGGGGCCGGACAGCGCGCCGACGTCGTGC
>CAUZRH010000097.1:0-6227 GCA_963582115.1 Dehalococcoidia bacterium | reverse complement strand
GCTAACGATGCACTGGTCATAGTCGATGTCCAGAACGATTTTTGTCCGGGGGGCGCTCTCGCCGTTGCAACAGGCGACGACGTTGCACGAACCATGACCTGGGTAGCTGCGGCGTTCAGCAATCAGGGTGCCCGCGTCTACGCAACGCAGGACTGGCACCCGGACGGACACTCGTCGTTTATGGAACAGGGTGGTCCGTGGCCGCCGCACTGTGTGCAGGCCAGTCATGGCGCGGAACTACACGCCGACCTCCATCTGCCAGACGGCTGGGTAAACATCAAAAAGGGCAGCAATCCTGCGGTCGATGCGTACTCGGGCTTCATCGACTCGGACCTCGAAGCGCAACTTAAGGCCGCCGAGGTGAAGCGGGTATTTGTCGGAGGGCTCGCGACCGACTACTGCGTCCTGAATACGGTTCTGGACGCACGCCGCATCGGCTTCGAGACATATCTCCTGGAAGACGGCATCGGCGCAGTGGACGTGGAGCCGGGCGACGGCGAACGGGCGATCGAGCAGATGGCCGATGTTGGGGCGAAGAGGATTACAGTCGGGGAGATCGCTTAAGTCTCGATCCGTCGAGACGACGCCGTGATCGCCACCCTACGCACCACCACATCGCCTGACGTGTACGTCCGTCCCATGCCCTTGTACACGTCTCGCCAGCGTGGCTCCATATCTTCGGCGAACAGGTATGGCCGCCATCCCAGCTTCAGGTAGACGGCGATTGCTTCGAAGCGGAAATCGTTTGTCTGGAGATATGGCAGTGCGTATTCGGCCTCAAAATGCCTATTCGTGACGGTCGCAGAGACGATGGTTCCCAGTCGTTTGCCGGTGTGTGCTGGATCGCTCACGAGCCATCCCAACTGTCCGCCGTCTGGATGACGATCGTTCTCGATGTGCTGCGCCGCACAGGTTGCAACCAACTGGCAGGACCCTGTGTGTTCGACAACGAAAAAACCATCTTCAAGCGCGGTCGCGTGAGTGTGTTCAAGTGCGTCCATGTCTGTAAAGGCTAGATCGAACAACTCGTTATATCCGTCCTCCGTCGTGGGCCTCCGGGGTGCACATCAGCCATCAGAGATATGGCCGCCCAACATGCCATTCATTCATTAGTAGCTCTAATCTACGATTGAAACAAGTAAAAATGGGTAAATGCGACGATATTCGTCGCTGTGCCCACCGGTCAATCAGGCTTTTGACACCCACTGCTCATACATGTCTTCGAGCAGGCCGCTGACACGTTCAAGCTGCTTATTGAGGCGACGGCCGTCTTTATCTTTGCGATTTTCGAAGGCCTGCCCGACTCTATTCTCAAGGTCTAACTTATCGGCCTCCGCTTCTTTAATACGGCGCTCTAAAGAAGCCAGTCCTGATCGCTCTTCAGCGTGTTTCGCCCGCGTTTCCCTGCGATTAGAACCCCGTGTGGTCACCCGTCCGGTCTCACGGGTAAGGGGCTCCCGGCGCGCCTGCCAGAACTCCGAGAAGTTGCCGTCAAACGAAACAAGATCCCGGTCTTCTAGCTCGACGACCCGGTTGACCACTTTGTCAAGAAAATACCTGTCGTGCGAGACGACCAGAATCGAGCCATCGTACTCGTCAAGCGCTTCTTCTATGGCTTCGCGGGCTGGAATGTCCATGTGGTTGGTAGGCTCGTCCAGAATCAAGAAATTAGGCTTGAGCTTTGTCAGTCGCGCCAATTGCAGGCGATTTCGTTCACCGCCCGAGAGGTTGGAGACCTTCTTGTTCAGATCATGCCGGTCAAATAGAAACTTTCTAAGATGGGCGAACGCTGTTGTTTCGTTGCTCCGAGGCGGGGCCTCCATAATCACATCCAGGATGGTCTTGTCGCCCTCCAGCACCTCTTGCTCCTGCGCCGCATATCCGAGACGGACACTCGGGCCGATCCGGACGGTGTCGTTGTCCCAACTGCCCTCGGCGATCACATCACGTAGCAGCGAGGTTTTACCGCTTCCATTGGGACCAATGATCGCAACACGTTCACCGCTAGACAGGTCGAAGTCGACATCCTCCAGCAGCGACATATCGCCGTACGCTTTGTTGTAGCCGCGCAATCGCAAAACGATGTTGGACTGGGTCTTTTCAGATCCAAAATTTGCGTCGATCGCGGATACATCCATCGTCGGTTTCTCGACAGCCTGCGCATTCTCTCGTTTGAGTTGAGATCGACGGGCGCGGAGCCGTTTGCCTGCGGTCAAGCTGGGTCTGGCGCGTGCGGTCAGCTCAAGCCGCTTAACAAGCGCTTCGAGCTGGGCCAGTCGTTTCTGGTTGGATCCATAGTCCGCCTGCTGGGAGATTAAATCCCGCAACTTCGTCGACCTGTATTCCGAGTAGCCGCCCTTGTAACGGGTGACCTTGCCGTCCTCCAGTTCGAGGATCCCTTGCGCCACGCGATCAAGCGTGTGCCGATTGTGGGAAACGACCAGCACAGCGCCTTTGAAGCGAAGCAGGAACTCTTCAAGCCAGGCCAGACCCATGAAGTCCAGGTGGTTCCCGGGCTCGTCCATAACAAGGAAATTTGGCTCAATCAGAAGTGCGCGTGCCAGCGAAAGAATATTTTTCTCGCCGCCTGAGAGCGAGCCAATTATCTGACCCTCTTTGCCGTTCAGTCCTAACGAATCAAGAATCCTTGGAGCGCGCTGGGGCCATCGATCCGTCTCGTAACGGTCGTAATTCTCAAGTGCGTCCTGATACGCGTTCAACGCCGCCTCGGCCCCGTCCGAGGAGGCTGAAGCTAGCCGATCCTCGCTCGCCTTTAGTGCGTCTCCGAGGGCGATGTGTTCGGCAAGCAGCCAGTCCATGACCAGATCGTCGTCATCGCCATCGACGTACTGCGGGACGTAACCGAGACGTGTGCCCGATGCGAGCGTAACCGAACCCTTAGACGGCTCTTCCTCGCCCATAAGGACGCGCAGGATCGTAGTCTTGCCGGAACCGTTTGCCCCGATCAGGCCTAGTCGGTCGCTGGAGTTGATGCTGAACGAAACGCCCTTCAAAACGTCCTGCCCGCCGAAATGGGCGGATATGTTGTTCAGAGTTGCAACTTGCATGTGAATAGGTTTCGACCGGGCTCAAGACCGGGACTGTTCGCTGTCCCATTGATTTCATTCGGGCTGTCTTCGGGCGTGGCATCCCCTGGGACTCGAGGTCAACTCTAGGAGCCGAGGGACCGTCCCACCGCAATCGTTCGCATTATCTCTTCTGTGATCCCTGCAAGTAGATTCGCTGTGTCGGCCATAGCTTCGTCCAGAGTCATAGGTCCACTGACAAGCGTGAACGTGGCATCCAGACCCTTTTCGTGAGTCTCGCGATACCCCGCGCCGAGGCCGCCTGCGATCGCTACTACGGGAATACCGCGCTTCTTCGCTCGCTCCGCCACCCCGACCGGCGTCTTGTTAAAAATGGATGAGTGGTCGATCTGGCCTTCGCCCGTGATCACCAGATCAGCCCCTTCCAGCGCTGCGTCCAGTCCGACAGCGTCCAGCACAATGTCCACGCCCGCCGCCAGACGCGCACCCATGAAAGCCATCAGACCCGCGCCAAGGCCACCCGCTGCGCCCGCTCCCGGCAACAACCTGACCTGGACATCAAGATCGTGCTCCACGACATCTGCGAATCTCGAGAGCGCGGAATCAAGCTGTTTGATCGTCTCAGGCGTAGCGCCCTTTTGAGGCCCGAATACGGCCGACGCGCCGTCATCGCCACAGAGAGGATTGTTGACGTCACAGGCCACGGTTACATCAATCCCGCGCAACCGTTCATCGAATCCAGACATATCGACGCGATCGATATCAGCCAGCGCGGCGCCGCCTCTTGGAAGTTCGTTGCCCTCGGCGTCCAGCAATTTGATGCCCAGCGCCTGCGCAAGACCCGCGCCTGCGTCGTTTGTGGCGCTGCCACCGATCCCGACTATGAAACGTCGATACCCGGCGTCAAGCGCTGCCGTGAATAGCTCGCCGGTGCCGTAGGTGGTCGTGTTTAAAGGGTCCAGCTCATCCAGGGTAAGTAACGCCAACCCTGAAGCCCCCGCCATCTCTATAACGGCAGTCTCGTCATCGCCCATCGCACCCCAGGTTGCCTTGATTGGCCGTCCAAGAGGATCCGTCACCGTCTGAGTTTCCACGGTGCCGTCTGAGCTATCTACAAGCGCCTGTAGCGTTCCGTCGCCGCCATCGGCTGCGGGCACTAGCACTGTTTCCGAGTCCGGGAAGACCTGTTTCACGCCATTTTCTATGGCGCGTGCAATCTGGAGGGCAGTAAGAGAGCCTTTGAACCCCTGTGGGGCGATCACGATTTTCATGCCGAAAGTATAAAAGGCCGAGCCGGTTAACGTCCCGACTATTAAATGGTCGGGCGATGAACACGCATACACGTGTGTGTCTGGGTTCGTACAAGGGACCGTGCCAGGTTGAATCAAGAAACGAAGACTTGTGCGGAACAGGTCCGCTTCTCTTGGTACACTTCAGCCTTTCTCGGCCCGATCAGTCTCCGGCCCAATCCGACATGGAGTAACCGTTGGCCAATTTCCAAAACCCCGCTGACCTAAAACAGGCCGTGTCGGCCCACATTTCGTCGCACGGCGAACCTGCGATAGACCTGGCGCGCGCAGCGCTGAGTCATCCCGAGACCGGTTACAAAGAGTTCAAGACGGCGGAGGCCACGGCCGCCGCCATCAGGGCTCTGGGACTTGAAGTGCGGGAGGGCATCGCCATCACCGGCATGACGGCCACCCTGCAGGGTGGATTCCCAGGGCCTAACGTCGCCATCATTGCGGAGTTGGACGCCCTGCCGGTGCCGGGCCACCCGAACGCTGACCCGGACACCACAGCCGCTCACGCCTGCGCACACCACTGCCAGCTCGGAAACTTACTAGCGGCAGCAATAGGACTCTCGGCTCCGGGCGTGCTTGAGTCGCTCTCGGGAAGCGTGACCCTGATGGTCGTTCCGGCAGAAGAGTACGTCGAGATCGAGTGGCGTAACGAACAGCGCGTGGCCGGTCGGATCGAATTCCTGGGCGGAAAACCGGAGTTCGTGCGACTGGGTGAACTGGACGACGTAGATATCTGCATGATGACGCACGTCACCACGGAGGACCCGTACGACGGGTTCGGCGTAGGCGGAACCAACACCGGTCTAGTGGCGAAGTTCATCGAGTTCAAAGGCGTGAAGTCACACGCCGGCGGAGCACCGCATCTCGGGATCAATGCCCTCAATGCAGCGCATCTGGCGATCGCCGGGATTCATGCGCAGCGTGAAACCTACAGAGATGACGATACCGTGCGCATCCATCCGATCATCACGCGCGGGGGATCGGTCGTAAACGCAGTTCCGGACGACGTGCGCATGGAGACGTTTGTTCGTGGTGCGAGCATCAGCGCCATCAAGAGCGCGAATGAGAAGGTAGATCGCGCCCTGCGTGCGGGCGCTCTTGCGGTGGGTGCAACCGTGGATATCACTACGCTACCGGGTTACTTACCGTTAGCGCCCGATCAACGCCTGACAGCACTGCATAAGGCCAACGCAGAGTCGTTGGTGGGTAGCGAAAGAGTGCACGAGTTCGGTCGACGAGGCGGATCAACCGACATGGGCGATCTGACTCAGATGATGCCGGGGATTCATCCCTACGTCGGTGGCGCGGTAGGCAGATCCAACCATGCCGAAGATATGGTTGTAGACAACTACAACCTCGCTGTACTGGATGCCGGGAAGGCAATGGCGATGACTGTGGTCGATCTCCTGGCGGCAGGAGCCGTAGAGGCGACTAGGGTTATTTCAGAACACCGTCCGGCAATGACCAAGGACGAATATTTGAAGTTGCAACGGGCATTCCTCAGCGAACGGTCGTACACGGAATGAGCACAGTCAGGGATTTGAATCGAATAAAGATCAAGGCCGCTGTGCGCCGGGCTATCGAAGCCTCTTCGGCGGAGATAATCAGCCTGGCTCGCGATATTTATGAACATCCGGAACCAGGATTTACTGAAGAGCGTACGGCAAGAGTCGTAGCGGCGGCACTGTCCAAAGCCGGGGTGAATCCGGAGACAGGGATCGCCATAACCGGCATGAAGGGCATCAAATCTTTCTCCGATGATGGCCCGACTGTGGGAGTTATTGGCGAGTTGGACGCCGTAAAAGCGCCGGGACACCCTGCCGCAGATTTGAAATCCGGAGCGGCGCACGCCTGCGGCCACCACGCTCAGCTTGGCGCG
>CAUZRH010000096.1:0-6268 GCA_963582115.1 Dehalococcoidia bacterium | reverse complement strand
GATTCTGCGGCCGTACTGCAAGCCGCCCGCGCTCATGACGATGCAGAGGTCGATGCGGCACGCTCCATCGGTCTTCACGGTGCAAGTTTGTTGCCCCACGGCGGACGTGTGCTGACCCATTGCAACGCGGGCTGGATGGCGGCGCAGGACTGGGGCCCGGCCACATCTCCCATCTACGCGGCGGCGCGTGAAGGTCTGAGCCCCTTCGTCTGGGTATCAGAGACAGGTCCAAGGCTCCAGGGCGCACGCATAACAGCTTGGGAAATACTCAACGAGGGAATCGACCATCGCCTCATTGCGGACGGCGCAGGGGCACAGCTCATGCGTCAGAGACGGGTGGGCATCGTCATCACAGGCGCAGACCGCATCGCGGCCAACGGCGACACCGCCAACAAGATCGGCACATACACACACGCGTTGGCCGTTGGTGCGAATGGCATCCCCTTCTACATCGCAGCCCCGCTAACGCCATTCGATAGAGACACACCGGACGGCGAGTCCATCCCGGTAGAAGAAAGGGACGGGGATGAAGTGCTGTTTGTGGAAGGTTTGAACGACGACGGAGAAGTTCAACGCGTCAGGGTCCCAGCGCATGGGACACAGGCGATCAATCCGGCCTTTGACGTAACACCGGCGTCGTTCATCACGGGGTTCATCACCGAGGTACGCGTTGTTCCTGCCACGGCTGAAGGGATAGCGGAGGCATTCGAGCGACGCCCCGGCTCTGCTTAGTCGAGCCCCAGCGCTTTGTTGACCGCGGTCTCAAGCCCGCCATCGTTCCAAGGCTTGTTCAGATAGTCGGTTGCCCCCAGGGCCCGCGCAAGAGTCATATCTTCGCTGCCACGTCGTGCCGTAAGAACCACGACCGGCACGTCGGCAAGGTTCTCATCATTCTTCAATTCACAAAGGGTCTCAAAGCCGTCCATACGCGGCATCATGAGGTCCAGAAGTAAGATCCGGCTTACGTTCCCTTGCAGATTCCAGCCCAACATCCCCGTCTGACGCCTCGGCCACCTCAAATCCTTCATCTTGAAGGAGGGTAGCAAGCGCCAGGCGCACGTCAGGGTTATCGTCGACCACAAGAATCAGTTGCAAAAATTTATCCAGCGTCGCGATCATAGATCCGTCGGTGGCCACGGTATTTTCCCATTACTAGTAACTGACCAGATGGTATGACACACGCCACACCAGCGCATCCAATTTTCTAACCACTTTGGGCCCACGCCCTCCCAAATTTTTCGCTTTTCTTCTTCATATATACGGATTTCGCTATGCACTCGTGGGAATAGCTATAATCGAGGTAGCGTCCGCTATCATAATTACCTCATATTACAAGATCAAAATGATGCAATTTAATTCAACCGATCTTGGGAAATGGGAGATCCCCTATCTCACGCTCACCTCAGGTGAACGTCACTCTCTGACGCCTGAGGGCGTTTGGATGATTGGGGATAAACCGGGCCTCTTGGCGATATTTGATGACGACGACATCGTTTATGTCGCGGCCACGAAAAGCCTGGCAAAGTTGTTACAGGCTCTACCGCGTGAAGGTGCAGAGTGTGAACTCAGGACGCTGGCAGCGATCGTCGATCTGGGCGTGCCCGCGAAAACTGCGGCAAAGCGCGCCGCCAAGGGACCGACCGCTCAACGCGTGACGCGGATCATTAATCGAATGACATTCTCGGCTGCACAGGTCTCCCCGGCACACATGGAGACGATCAAGGACGCGTTCATAGCCATCGCTGACCCCCGCTATAACGGGCGAACTTCCATTGCGAATCAGGCGCTGGACCGTCTACCGAAGTAGTTGCCGCCTACCGTCGCCGGGGTTTCTTTAACCGCCTGCGGTCGGGATACCGCCCCGAGAGTCCTGATCCGAAATCAGCCGGGGGATCAGGCCCATCAACGCCCTTGCCAGTTTGTCAGGGTCGTGACGCACAAAAATGCCCTCGGCCACCAGATCGTTCTCAACGACCCACGGCACGAGTTCCTTCATCCGGGTGATGTCGTACTCAACGGGCCGTGCGCCAAGTTGTACGTAGCGCTGCCGTACGCGCTCGCTGAACTCCGCTGAGTTAACGACAACAGCATCTATCCGTTCATCGTGCCCGATGTAGCGATTGACCTCGGTCACGAAGCGTTCAGCGGTGAAACCGTCTGTTTCACCCGGTTTTGTCATGAGGTTCGTAATATAAACGAGTCGAGCTTTAGACGACCTGATCGCCTCGCACACGCCGTCCGCAAGAAGATTAGGAATCAGGCTGGTGTACAGATCACCCGGCGCAAGCACTACAAGATCGGCGTTCGTAATCGCCTCAACCACGGGAGGGAAGGCGTAGGCCGGCGGTGAAAGGAAAACGTGGTCTATCTCGACACCGTCCTCATTGCCGCGCGTGTCTATCAACGCTTCTTCTTCTAGTTCTCGACCGTCCGAAAGCATTGCGTGCAGGTGGGAATTGGTCAGTGTCACCGGCAGTACGCGGCCTTTGATGTTGAGAAGACGCGACGCCGATTCGATTGCGCGATCGTGTGCGCCCGTTATCTCAGTCAATGCAGCGAGCAACAGATTCCCGACGCTATGGCCCTCAAGCCCTTCACCCATCGAGAAGCGGTGTGTAAACAGGCGGCGCAACATAGCGCCCTGATCCGCATCCCCAGCAAGAGCCACCAGGCACTGGCGGATGTCCCCCGGTGGTAGCTGGCCAAGCTCGTCGCGAAGACGTCCTGAACTCCCACCGCTGTCGCTCATAGCGACCACGGCGGTCAGATCCATATCGTGTCCCTTGAGACCTGAGAGAACGCTGAAGTTCCCGGTCCCGCCTCCGATCACTACAACCGAAGGTTGCATATGCTTCCACCGTTACTTGTTTAAAGTCGAGTCACACCAATCCATGAAAACGTTCACGGACGGGCCACCAAACGTGCTTACTCTCTCACGTTTGGCGGTATCAGTGTCAACGTAGTGCGAGACACGTTAACCGGCTGCCAGAAGATATTGGCCCTTCGGACCCCGGGGCGTCGAGCGCCGTCGGGGCCGAAAGGCTGTACAAGACAAGTGGGACTATAAGCCGGGTTCTGTCCAGGTTTGATGCGGGTTTACGGTCATGCCTTCATCCCCGCGTCCAATCCCTGTGCGGTCATCCATCTAGTCCCTCCATTGCTGAAGGGATCAAGCGGCCAACCCGGGGACTGTCCAAACGCCTGAGTCCCCCTATTTGGCCTTGCACCGGATGAGGTTTACCCTGCCCCGACCGTTACCGGCCGGGCGGTGAGCTCTTACCTCGCCATTTCACCCTTACCCTTCCGTTTCCGGAAAGGCGGTATGTTTCTGTGGCACTTGCTGTCGGGTCGCCCCGCCCCGCTGTTAGCGGGCATCCTGTCTGGTGGTGCCCGGACTTTCCTCCCTCACGGCCCGGAATATCCGAACCGAAACGGCGGCCGCCCGTCCTACTTGCCTATCTCGATGGTACAGCGCAAGCACAGCCAATCCCACTCCAATCGCCCCCACCTGCGGCTCTCAGGATCGGTTCCGTGGGTATTTCCATGGTCTACCGGTAACTAACTTCATCCTGGTGGTTGCGCGTTCTTAACGTTGTGACAGGACCTAGGCAGCGAACCAAGCCGTTACCTGGAATAAAGAGGCAGGCTGTCGACCGATCAGTCCGCGTGAAACACGGGCTCCACGCGGTCGCCATGCACTATCACCCGATCCACCAACGATGCGATCGCCGCATGAAGGCCCGCCGGTTCAGCCGTCTCAATAGACGCCAGTACGTCTTCAAATGTGAAAGCAGCGCTACTGGCCGATACGCCACCAACACCGTCCGGCGCGTACATCGCCCTGACCGTGCGTAAATCTTCTAACGGCGATACCAGATCACTGACTCCGCCACGCCCTGACGCCACAACCCGGACCGACTCCAAGAACTGAGCCTCTACCACCCTCAACTCTTCGCCTTGAGAGTCATCCTTTGGCGGATTGAAGCATGCCTTTAAACGGTCGGCCGACTCAGCTCTTAGAACGTCCAGCGTTGCACGATCAAGATCTGATTCACGCCATCCCGGATGAGCCTCTTCTTCTTCGTTCTCCATACCGGCGGAACGTGAAGGACAGGCGTAGTAGCGATAGGCACGTGACGCCTTGCTCCCGTCAACCCTGGTCCACTTCCGGCTCCGCTCAATCCCATGCATCCCGCGGCCACATGACCAGCAACGGGCCAGACCACTCAAGAGGTAAGGAGTGAGTGAGCGATCTCGCCTCTCTGGACTTCTGGACGACATAACCGCCTGAGCGCGGTTGAATACGTCTCTTTCAACTATCCGTTCATGATTGCTTGCGATACGCATGCCGTAACGAGCGTAGCTGCCTGTGTAGACACGATTACGGAGCATCCCTGACAGCGTTACCGGGGTCCAGGGCCTGCCGGAGCGTGTACGCAAACCTTCGCCATTGAAAACACCCGCAATTCGTCGAAGCCCCGGCCCACCTGTCGGTACGGCGTCGGGTTGATCTGGTTGCGCATCACCGGCGTATGTATCGAACAATCTTCGAACCAGGGTCGCCTCGACCGACTCGATCTGGAACGTACCGTCAATGTCGGCAACATACCCGAACGGGGTACGCCCCAGCACCTCACCCCGCGCCGCTTTAGACATCAGAGATTCCCGAACGCGCCTATTCTGGGCCGGCAACTGGCCGGCAAAAGGCAGGGACTCCAGGGCGTTCTGAAATGGGTCAGGCAGAGCCAGGTCAGCGCACTTGACCTGGCCACCGACTCGATCAAGCTCGGCCAGTCTTTCTACAAGGCCGTCAAGGGTGGAAGAAAGATGGCGTGCGCCCGGTATAACCACCAGCGCCTCGCCACGTCCCAAACCGTCCAGATATGCGACAAGCGCGCCGTACTGGTCAGCCTCACGCAGTGGAGGTTCGCCCGGCCCTACAACATGAGCCAGTGTATGAAAACCCTCGCGACAGTACCGCTCTATCGCAGATATAGCGGTCTGTTCCGAGCGCGGGTCGGAGTTAAGAGACCGGTAGTAACCGGCAGCTCTCACTCTCTAACTCGGAATGAGGATTCGGCCGCAGTTACCGCAGGTCACAATTGCGTCAGACCGTCGGAGCCTGGAGGCTTCCTTCAGCGGCAACGTGATATGGCAAGCCAGGCAAACGCCCCGTTCCACACGAGCGATGGCAACGCCGTGTCGTCGATACAAAAGCTGGTCGTAAAGAGTGAGTTCATCTGCCGGAACGTTCTTGGATGATTCGTCCCGTTCCTCTTCAAGAACCGTCACTTCTTTCTGAGTAGCCCTAGCAGCCCGACGAGTCTTTGGCGCTGATACGGCCCACGATTCTTCGCGCTCGGCGAGTGTCGTGGTCAACTCTTCACGGGCACGCTCAGAGTCTTCAGCAGCGAGCCGAGCTGGGCCAAGGGCTTCTTCAGCCTGCATGAGTTCCCGGCGGGCGTTGGTCTGTTCCTCTTCGACAGCGGTCAGCTCTCGAAGATTGGTCACCGTACCGCCGTAGATGCGCTCTTCCAGTTCTTCAACCCGTTCCCTCAACGCATCAGCGTCGACTTCGAGTCGGACCAGGTTCTCACGCCGTTCGACGGCGTTGGTGCCCTCTTCTTCGACTCTCTGGGTGAGAACCGGGATCTCGGCCTGCGCCTCGAGTTCCGCGTTGAGATGGTCTAGATTTTTTCGTTTCTCCGCAAGGCGTTCGTCGACTTCTTGGAGGGCGAGGAGAAGGTCTCCTGAGAGTTGCATCAAAACCGATACATTATCCGTGGTGAGGGTGGGTCAAATGTGGGTTCGGGCGCTCGTTTAGCGCGTTTCGTGCATACCATCGTATGAACCGTTGCCGGAACGTGTCAACAAAAATGGCGTTCCTACGTTCAGGATGCCAATTGAACCGTTACCCACGCGGGCGTATCGTCTAGGATCTAAAGTCTTTCGTTACTTGTAATATCGTGGCACTTCCCCGGCGACGCCCCCGCAATCCACCGCCATTGTTGTGGACCGACTACGACAGATTTCCACTCTTTTCCTGAGAGCATTAATGCCTTCCTATACAACTCCGGATTACGTGCTCAAGCGACCCAGGACGCGGATCGTTTGCACGATGGGACCGGCGACCGCCTCGGACGAAATGATCGATGAGCTGATCCGCGCCGGGATGTCCGTCGCCAGACTCAATCTTTCCCACGGCACACCAACGGAACACTCGGAAGCCATCGCCCGGGTAAGAACTGGAGCTGAGCGCAACGGGGTT
>CAUZRH010000095.1:0-6344 GCA_963582115.1 Dehalococcoidia bacterium | reverse complement strand
AGGACCTGACGACATCCGTGTTCACGGTCGGCAACGCTCTCTCCATCGAGGCAGACCCCAGCCTGTTGATTGCCGCGGTATGGAGCACACATTACGCAGGCTCCGCCGCCTACTGGCTGTACACATACCAGCGAAAAACCTTCTACCCGTTCATACCGCGTGGCACAGACGACCGTGACCACCCGGCTGAACTGGATCTTGCGAAATTGCTGAGTCGGCAGGGCCTTGTCGTGGAACGATCCACCGAACACTGGTACCCGCTCTGGGACATCCCGTTCTAAAGCGAACTCAAGCGCCGTATATTTCGGACGGACTGTGCCCGAGGGTCACCTGATTTGCCAGACTTCCCGGACCTTAAACTGCCAGCGCTCATCATGGCGCCGGGCGAAGATTCAGGCGTGTTCACAGAGGTTCTCACGGACATCGGGTCCGAACCGCTATTACTCTCGCCTGCCGCCTCCCTTCCGTCGGACGCCGGTGGCCTTGTGCTGTTTGGCGAGTCGACAATCTATGACGGAACACCGCTTCCGGCCCTCCTGACAGCGCTGGAGGCCGACATTCCAGTGCTCGGCATTGGATGGGGTATGTATGCCATTAACATCGCCCTCGGGGGCAAACCGCCCGTCTTGCTCGCCGACGCAGTAGTAGCAAAGCCGAGTCCCGGTCGCAAAGGACGCGTGACCGAGCTAGGCGCAATGAGCACCTTCCTCACGCTTGGCGGCAAGGTCGCTGCGACCATCGGCGCGGGAGGACCGGTCGCTACCCCCGGACCGGGAGAGTTTGCTATCAGGGAGGCCGAGAAATCGACCGAACTGATGGCCAGCGCGTACGACATAGGAACGGGGGCCATAGAGGCGCTTGAAATGCCCGGTTACCACTGGGTCATCGGGGTGGTCTGGCCGCTCCACAAGCCCGATGTTTTGCCGACCCGGTTCGACAACATAGTCACAGCATTTGTGGAGCGTTCCTCGGGCATCTGAGCACGCTGCCTCAATTTTCCCCATCGGCTCACGATCTCTCACTCGAGAGCGGGCGCGCGGCGTTGCCAGTACGAACGAAGGCGCGTGACAGAAATTTTTGCCTGAAGCGGCCAAAACAGGTAAAATTAGCGACGTCTAATTCGTGCTCAGCGCATCGTAAGGTTTTGGTGCCGATCACGCCCCCATTTACGCAGGCCAGACACACGCGATCGACGTCCGCGTGACGCCCGCACCCTCCCTGTTTCAGGAGACCCGCCGTGGTAGGTCAGGATATCGGTGAAGTCCGCCCGATAAATATCAATGACGAGATGCGTAATTCCTACCTGGATTACGCCATGTCCGTCATTGTTTCTCGGGCATTGCCGGACGTGCGTGACGGGCTAAAGCCCGTACAGCGCCGCATTTTGTACGCCATGTACGACATGGGTATTAGGCCCACGTCTTCGTACAAGAAGAGCGCCCGTATCACGGGCGAGGTACTTGGCAAGTACCACCCGCATGGCGACACGGCGGTGTACGACGCCATGGTCCGAATGGCGCAGCCGTTCTCCCTGAGGGCGATGCTGGTCGACGGCCAGGGTAACTTCGGCAGCGTCGATGGCGACCCACCGGCCGCAATGCGCTACACCGAGGCACGACTCGCTCCGATCGCCATGACACTGTTGAACGACATTGACAAAGAGACGGTCGATTGGATCGACAACTTTGACACGTCGCTCAAAGAGCCACTGGTTCTTCCGTCAATCCTTCCGAACTTGCTCGTCAACGGCGCAGCCGGTATCGCCGTCGGCATGGCAACGAACATCCCGCCCCACAACGTTGGAGAGCTGTGCGACGCGATCGTACACTTGATCCGACACCCCGAGGCGTCGCTGGATGAGTTGATGGAGTTCGTGAAGGGACCAGACTTCCCCACGGGCGCTCACATCTACGGCAATGAAGGGATCAGGAACGCTTACGCAACCGGTCGCGGCCGGATCATGATGCAGGCGTCTCATGAGATTGAAGAGGTCAAGCGCAACAACAGGCAGCACCTGCTCTTCACGGAGATCCCGTACCAGGTGAACAAATCCACCCTGGTCGCCAAGATCGCTGATCTGATCAAGAGCAAAACTCTTGACGGCGTCTCCGAAGTCAGGGATGAATCTGACCGCAAGGGCATGCGGGTCGTCCTGGACCTCCGTCGTGGTGCGTCCGTGAGCGTGATCCTGAACGTGCTATACAAGCACACCGCGCTGCGGACCAGCTTCTCCGCAAACATGCTGGCGATCGTCGACGGCATGCCTAAGGTGTTCACACTTAGGGAAGCGCTTCGATACTTCATCGAGTTCCGACGTGAGGTCGTTGTACGGCGCGCCGAGTTCGACCTCCGCAAGGCCCGTGCTCGCCTGCACATTCTTGAGGGTCTGAGAACCGCACTGGACAACCTGGACGCGGTGATCGCACTCATCCGTGGATCGTCGGATGTCGAGACCGCTCGAACGGGCTTGATGACCGAGTTCAACCTGTCCCAGATTCAGGCTCAGGCCATTCTGGACATGCAGCTCCGGCGTCTGGCCGCTCTTGAGCGGGAGAAGATCGAGAACGAATACAACGAACTCGTGACGCTTGTGACCGAGCTGGAAGATCTACTCTCCTCTCCGGACAAGGTTTACTCCGTCATCCGCAAGGAGACGCTGGACCTGAAACGCCGACACGGCGACGAGCGACGCACCGAAGTTCACCCGGCCGAGCTGGGTGAGTGGCGCCGTGAGGACACCGAGCCCCACGAGACTGTCGTCATCACGCTGAGCGCGAACGGCTACCTGAAACGGATCCCACTTGCCACCTACCGTGCGCAGCATCGCGGCGGTAAAGGCGTCAAGGGGCAACGCATGACCAAGGAGGACGACGTTACGCCGCACCTCCGGGTAGCGGACACGCATGACTGGCTTCTAATGTTCACCGACCGCGGTCGTGTGTTCGCAAGCCGAGCCTTTGAGCTGCCCGCAGACGCATCACGCACCTCCCGCGGGACTCCGGTGGCGAACGTCATCAACCTGGAACCGCGTGAACACGTCAACGCCGTCGTCACGGTGTCGGACCTCCGTGAGGACAAATTCCTGGTTATGGCGACCGTCGCCGGCCAGGTTAAGCGAATGCACTTGCCAGAGATCGCAAACATCCGGAGGGGTGGGTTAAACGCCTTCAACCTGAAGCCGGGTGACGAACTGCAATCTGTGATCCTGGCTACCTACGATGAAGACATCATCATGGTGTCCGAGCAGGGCATGGCCATCCGCTTCCCAAGTGGTGACATCAGGGCACGGCAACGCGCTGCGGGCGGGATGCGAGGCATGACCTTGCAACCCAACGACAAGATCGTGTCGGCAGACGTTGTTAGCCCGACCGGCTCACTACTAGTGGTCACTCGTCGCGGCTACGGAAAGCTTTCCGAAATGCGTCGCTACCGCCAGCAAAAGCGAGGCGGCAAGGGTCTAATCACCCTCAAGATCGCACGCAAGAACGGTCGTGTAGCCGCCGCACAGGTGGTCGACCGTGAGGTCGACGGGGACGATACCGTCCTGATCCTAACGGAGAAGGCGCAAGTCATCCGGGTTCACCTGAACGAGATCCGGGAGACCGGGCGTATCACGCAGGGCGTCATCATGGCAGTGCCGGACACCGGCGACGCCGTAAGTGCGATCCGTGCGATGAAAACCCGTGAAGCTCCTGCCGACCTTCTGAGCGAAGAAGAGCTAGCAGCCGCAGAAGCCGGGGAAGCACCACAAAACGGTGTCGCATCAGATGAACTGGTCGATGAGGCCAGCGAGATTGAGGATTCATCCTCAGAAACTCCAGAAGACTCCGAGACAGAAGACGCTCCTGAGGATGAAGAAGAAGACTAGGTACGTGGCCGGGTCGTCTACATGGCGACCCGGCCCGTCCAACCCCAATGCTTAAACGCGTCGCTGTCGTATCGATCGCCCCAGTCCTTCCGGGCGCGGTTCACGGCGGCTCGCAGCGCATCCTTGATGGTGTATTGCGGGGGCTTGCGGATGCAGGCGCAGAGGTCCGGGTCGTCTGTTCATGGCGACCGGAGAACGTCGGCGGGTTCGACATCGCACCGAATATAAAAGTCGAACCTTTACTGAGACTGACCGGTTATTTCCCTGACCCGTGGGAAGTACCTCCACATCAGATCCTTCAAAGCGCACAGGCGCTCGCACCAGTATTTGAGTGGGCGGAGTCGGTGTACCTGCACGCCGACACTTTCTATCTGCGACGTCTGATCCCCGATGGACGTAGAGTAGTCCGGTCTTTCCATGACTTCCATTACGAGACGGCGCTCGTGTCGGCGTTTGCATTTGATGCCGATCTGACGATCGTGCCTTCGGATTACCTGAAGCGTTGTATCGACGTTACGTCGGGGGCGTTTCGAGCGACGAGTACCGGAGATTATGTCGAGCCGGCAGTGGAAATACCTAACGGCATAGACATCAACAACTACTCGCCCCGTGGCGGCGTAACGCCACGGGGTGTCCGAGAGCGCACCGATGGCGATCTCGTGCTCCTGTGGCCGCATCGCCCCGATCCGCGCAAGGGCATCGCAGAAGCGATCGAGATTGCCGGCCAGCTATCGCGCCGGCTAACGGACCGCAATGTCAGACTCCTGGTACCCCGGCATGTCGACGCCGCAAGCTCTCCTGAAACTCGGGAGTTCTATGACTATGCCATTAAGCGTGCGACCGTTGAAGGCGTGTTGGAGTCGCTTGAGTTCACCCCGTGGTGGAATGGCAACGAAACTGCCGAAGCGTACAGCTTTGCGGACATCACACTCTGCCCGGGCAATTTCATTGAGTCGTTCGGCCTTGTCGCATACGAGTCTCTTGCGTGCGGCACACCGGTCGTCGCTGCCCGGGTAGGTGCGATGCGGGATCTCCCGCACCACCCGGATGTCCATACCTTCCCTTACGGGGATGCCCGGCAGGCTGCGGATGCGGCATTGGCCGCTTCCACCGGGATGACGGACCCGGCAGGTATACGGGATCAGATCGCCCGACATTTCTCGTTTGGATCGATGCAAAACAACTATGTCGCCGCCATTACCGGTGAGCTACCGGATAAACACGTTCCGGCACCGCCCACAAGCAATCTCTACATGCTGGCCCCGTGGTGCACAGTTTCCGGTGAGCGGGTCTATAACGACTACGACTTCGGCTGGACGCTACGCCCTGAGCTAGCCGCGTTTCTGGGCGTGGTTGAAGGCCGAAAATCCGGAGATCGACATTTCAGAACGGCTGACTTGAACGACGCCGGCGTGATCCCGGAAGAGATAGAACAAGCACTGGAAGACGGCGTACTGGTCAGGGCCTGACCTCAATACCGGAACACTCGGCATATTGGGACTCATGTGCCCTCCCCGCCCCACTTCCACCATCTCCCCCTATAATCCGGCGTCACGGTCTTAGGCGAAATCAATTGGGAGGACGACGCTGGCCACCGAAAACGCAATCACGCAACGCGAATTCAGAGACGCTTGGGGCAGGTTTGCCACCGGCGTGACGATCATCACGTCATCCGAACCCGACGGCGGAGTCCACGGCATGACGGCCAACGGCGTGCTGTCCGTATCACTCGATCCGCCTCTGGCACTCGTTTGCGTGGACAAGTCTCGCAACACGCACAACTACATCGCTGATGACGGATGGTTTGGAATAAGCATCATCCGTAAAGACCAGGCCGATATTGCGATGTACTACGTCAGGGCAGCAGAGGATCGGACCGGCGATGTGGACATACCGCTTGAGCAGCGCAGCGAAGGCCCACCCGTAATAGCCGGGGCGTTGGCCGCTATGTCATGCAAGGTCGTTGCGGCGCACGACGCGGGGGATCACACGATCTTCGTAGGAGAAGCCGTCGAACTGACACAGAACGACGGCGATCCCCTCCTCTACTACACGGGCAAGTTCGGGAAAATTGAACTGGACTAGTCCGGGATCCAACTGGCCATTTTTGCCTCGGCCTAAATAAACCCTCGCAGCTCCGTTGCGGTCGCCACCGCGCTCACTGCGACCGCGTACGCCGCCTCCCTTTGTGTAATCCTGCGCTTCTCAGCCATCTCAGCTGATTTCCTGTAACCCTGGCTGATTAGCGTGTACAACTCATCATTCACGCGCTCCTCTGTCCACCTGAAACGCTGGATGTTTTGTGCCCACTCAAAGTAGGACACGATCACGCCCCCGGCATTGGCCAGGATGTCAGGGATCACCGTTATTCCGCGCTCTTTTAGGATCAAGTCGGCGCCGTATGTGATCGGGGAGTTGGCCGCCTCAACTATCATCTTGGCCTTTATGTTTGCTGAATTTTGGGTGTTAATCACGC
>CAUZRH010000094.1:0-6368 GCA_963582115.1 Dehalococcoidia bacterium | reverse complement strand
ATCGATCATCTTGGATTCCCGATGAGGAACGCGTGAGACGCGTGGCGTCCGTCATGAGCTTCCGGTGATATTCGGGACGTACGTACGGCCCGACTGGGCCTGACCAATAAAATTCAGATGTACTCCGTCCGTGTATTGCGCAAGCCTCCTGGAAATCGATCCCCCGAAATTACCGATGTTGAGCCTCGGACCGTTAGACTTTGAAGTTCCCATGGAGGGGTGGCCGAGTGGCTTAAGGCGCCTGTCTTGAAAACAGGTATGTCCGTGAGGGCATCGCAGGTTCGAATCCTGTCCCCTCCGCCATCTGAACGATAATCCGGCCCCGGCTGCGATCTTTCTGCAACCGGGGCCGGTTCGCGCCCGGGGTCAATTGCCCCCGAAAATCGGCAGCACTTTTTGCCACAAACGAGTAAAGTGCCGCCAGAGTTCACGTACAACGATGGTGCGTGACCACTTCAGATCGACCGGAAGGACTGTTGCATTGCCGGGACTTACCGCCGAGCAAAAAGAGCACTTTGAGGAGTACGGATTCGTTCATATTCCGGACGTATTCGATCCTGAAAACACCATAGACCCGGTGATCGAAGAGTACGCAGGCGTACTCGATTCCCTTGCAGAGAAGCTTTTGAGCGAGGGCAAGATCTCGTCGACCTACTCGGAGTTTGATTTTGGCGACCGGGTCACGAAGATCTACGGCGAGTCCGGCGAGGTTCACAACCAGTTCTTCGACTTTTCACTCCCCCAGAACGGCGTCCTGAGCGACACCCCGTTCTGGGCAGGCCCGGCCGTGTTCAACGCCCTAAGCGCGCCTCGCGTGCTCGACATTGCTGAATCAGTTGTCGGCGGCGAGGTGTACTCAAACCCTGTCCAGCACGTCCGAATCAAGGTTCCGGAATCGGTTTTGCCTCGTGACGAGCACGGCAATGTGCTGTTTGGCGCAACTCCCTGGCATCAGGACGCCGGAGTCGTAAACCCCGAGGCCGACGAGACGAACATCCTCACGGTGTGGTTCCCATTGATGGACGCCGACGTCGAGAACGGATGCCTCACCGTCGTCCCCGGCTCACACAGGGGTGAATTGCTAACCCACTGCCCCGGGTACAACGAACGCCCCGGAATTCAGATTCCTGAGCACCTGTTCAACGTCGGCGACTCGATGCCGGTGCCGGTGAAGAAGGGCGGCGCTTTGCTGCTCACCAAGCAGACGGTTCACGCCGCTCTGCCGAATATAAGCGATCGCATCCGCTGGAGTTTCGACCTGCGATACCAGCCGACCGGTGAGGCGACGGGTCGGAGCGTCTTCCCGGGTTTCGTTGCTCGCAGTGCGTCGAACCCCAATTCTGAGCTGCACGACGCAGGTACCTGGCATGACATGTGGCAGGACACCCGGGATTCACTCGCACGTGGCGAGCAGCCATCGTTCAACCGCTGGGACGCCGACGACCCTTCCTGCGCTTGAGCCAGGAGTAACGAGAATTTCGGACTCTGTACCCGGACGCGCCTGCGACCACGGCTCGGGTTACGAACGGGTAGGTCGCTCATTAGCGGCTCCTCGGAACATTGCATGATGCCTGTGGTTGAAGACTACGGGTGTCGCGGAGGGCGAGCCGGGTGGTCCTTCACTTTGGCTCAGGATAACGATTTGGCTCTCTGGCGTGACATCTCGGTCAACTCGTTGACGCCGCCGTCTTGCCTCGTTAGAGTCATTCGCCTCTTAGACAATTGAATATTCGTCCGACTCGGTGCCCCGTGATCGTGAGGTCAGGGGAGAATAGGGAAGGCGGTGAAAAGCCGCCGCGGTAGCGCCACTGTAAATCGGGATTTATATCCCGAAAGCCAGGAGACCTGCCTGGTCGGACGACGGACTACTCTTCGCTCACCAAGGGGTCCGTCGGCAGTGAATCTCCAGTAGAAACACCGTCGCCATCGGCTTTTCCGCCATGACCCCAGCGAGTAATCGCTGGGGTTTTTTATTCCAGAAATGGAACAGGACAGGCTAACTCGATGAGGCCGCCGAAAGGTGCGCCCACGGGTCTCCCGAAGCGAAGCGCTGAAAGGACACCCGCTCGGACATGGCACTCGCTTTTGCAACCAGACTCAGGCCGCCGCGTGAAGCCGCGCTCGGCACGCGTTTGGCCGCTGGTGCCATCGTCCTTACTGCCCTGCTAGCCCTCGTCGTACTCGTGTCGCTGAGCACCGGCCCGCTTGATATTCCCGTCTCGCACGTCATCGCAATCGTTTTTGAGCCATTCGGGGTCCACCTAGCCGACTACGATCGTACCGAAGAGCTGGTCGTGGAGCAGATACGGATGCCACGGATTGTCGTTGGCGCGCTTGTCGGCATGGCTCTAGGGGTGGCAGGAGCGACGATGCAGGCGTTGTTCCGCAACCCCCTCGCTGACCCTGGAACGATCGGCGTGGCATCCGGCGGCGCTGCCGCTGCGGTAGTAGCCATCGCTACCGGCGCATCGACCATGTTCTTCCTCGCCCTACCGTTGTTCGCCCTGGCCGGCGCTATCGGCACGGCGTTCCTTGTGTACGCCATCGCCATAGCCAGCGGCCGATTCTCCGTCGCCACACTGATACTAGCGGGCGTCGCCGTGAGCGCATTCATGGGTGCAGTGATAACGCTCGTCATCATCGCCGTACCCGAGCGCGACTCCCTTCGGAGCATCCTGTTCTGGCTTGCCGGGGGGCTTGATTCCCGGTCCTGGGACCACGTCTGGCTATCCGGGCCGCTCATCATCGTTGGCGGCGGCGTGATCATCACATTCGCCCGCGATCTTAACCTACTGCTGATGGGCGATGATGATGCAGGAACGCTTGGTGTCAACGTACGGGTGATGCGGCCGGTGCTGCTAACTGCGGCGTCCGTCATCACCGGCGTCGCGGTGGCCGTCAGCGGGATGATCGCCTTCGTCGGCCTGATCGTCCCCCACATGCTTCGACTGATCTTCGGCCCGGACAATCGCGTACTCATTCCCCTGAGCGCCCTCGGCGGTGCCCTGTTCGTGGTGCTTGCCGACGAGATCGCCCGAACCGTCATGGCCCCGTCCGAGATACGCGTCGGCATCGTGACCAGCTTTATAGGTGCGCCCTTCTTTTTGTTCCTGCTACTACGCCATAGTCGGCGAATTGGCACCTTTTGATACGAAGACGACTTGATCGCATGAAAAGAAAGAAAAACATGGCATCCAGAATCGGAAGAACCACGACACTGATCTCGGCGCTTGTTGCGGCGATGTTCCTGCTCGCCTCCTGTAGCTCTGACACGCCCATCGAGCAGGTGGTCTCGACTTCAATCCCTGCGACCCCAACTCCCGTAGCTACGGCAACGCCAAACCCGGCGGACGCGCTGACAAACGTTGCGGGCATCGTCGATCCGACCAACCTTGCATGGCCTCGCACGGTCGAGGGGCTGAACGGGTCCGTGACGATCTACAAGCAACCATTGCGCATAGTGACGATCTCGCTCGGGCATGACGAGGTGACATTCGCTCTCGTGCCGAAAGACCGGGTGGTCGCGACGAGTATCTATACGCAGGACGTTGACCAATCGAACGTCGCCCACCTCGCCGAGGGACTTCCCGAGATCACATCAGATGCAGAGGTGATCATCGCCCAGACCCCTGACATCGTGATCGCATCGCCGTTCACATCGCTTGAGTTGATCGACGCACTGGAACGGCTCGGCCTCACGGTACTTCAAACCGATCTCCACAACGACCCCGACGGTCGACGCCAGGACATTCTGTTGCTTGGATATGCCTACGGCGTTGAGGAACGCGCCATCGAAGTGGTCCAAGAAATCGAGGAGCGTGAGGCATCGCTTCGTTCGGTATGGGAGAGCAAACCCCTGGGCGAGCGGGTGCGAGTGATGTCGACGACGCTATATTCCGGCTCGCTCTACACTGCCGGGGCGGGATCTACGGAAGGCGAGATCATAAACGCGGCGGGAGGGATCAACGTTGCAGCCGACGCCGGGCTGGAGCACAACCCGATAATCAGCTATGAAAGCCTGATCGCCATGGACCCGGAAGTGATCTTCATCCCGCAACCGGCAGTGTGGGGCGGCGAGGATTTCATGAACGATCTGATGGCCAATCCGGCGCTGGCAGGCGTTCCAGCGATCAGGGATGGCAGGGTGTTCATCGCCGATCCCGGGTTCTTCACCACGCTATCGTTCTGGAATCTCAGGGGAGCGGAAGAGCTGGCCCGGGTTCTGTGGCCGGAGGAGCTGGGTGACGCCGCTTTTGCATCGTTCAGCTTCCCTTCAAAGTAATCGGAGTAAAAAGAGAGTTTCGTGACCGACACAGTTGAGCGCACAGAACGTCGGCTCGAGGCACGCAATGTCGTGTACGAGGTTGATGCAGCACGCCTGCTGGATCAGGTAGACCTCAACGCGGGTAAGGGCGAACTGGTGGGGCTGGTCGGGCCGAATGGCGCAGGCAAGACAACACTGCTTCGCGCAATCGGCGGAATGCTCAAGACACGCGAGGGCGCGGTGTTGCTCGACGGCGACGAAGTGCACCAGATGGACCCTGGGGAGCGAGCAAGGTCGATCGCTCATGTCGCCCAATTGGCCCCTCTGGCGCAGGGTTTCACCGCAATGGAGGTGGTGATGATGGGGCGCTATCCGCACATGGGTCGTATGCAATCCGAACGGGCGGTGGACCGCGTGGCCGTCAAACAGGCGCTGGATACTGCCGGGGCCGGGGAGTTCACCAACCGTACGCTTGAAACGCTGTCAGGCGGCGAGCGGCAGGGCGTCTTTGTGGCAAGGGCGCTAGCGCAGGAGCCACGTCTTCTGCTACTAGACGAGCCAACGTCCAACCTGGACATCAATCACCAGGCACGCTTCTTCAACATCGTCCGAGGGCTGATCGACGACGGCATGACCGCCGTGGCGGCGGTACACGATCTGTCGCTTGCGGCACGCTTCTGCGACCGACTCGTCCTACTCAACAAGGGTGTCGTGGTAGCTGAAGGAACGCCGGTCGAGGTGCTGACCCCTGAGAATATCGAGACAGCGTTCGGCGTGAGGGCGATCATCTCCTCAGATCCGGCCAGCGGCGAGCTAAGCCTGTCGATCATGGAGCCGGGGCCGTCCTTGATCAGCGCCGGAGCCGGAACGCGTGTCCATATTGTTTGCGGAGGAGGGACCGGCGCTCGCCTGATGTACCGATTGTGCGAGGCCGGGTTCATCGTCACCGCCGGACCGCTGGGCAGTGGCGACACGGATCGTGCAGCGGCCGACTCGCTTGGCGTTGAGTATGTGCCGGTTAAGGCGTTCGACGGTATCGACGATGCGTCGCATGAGGCCCATGTCCGGCTGATTCAAGCCAGCGACGTATGTGTGCTGAGCGAAGTCGCGTTCGGCACGGGCAACGTTCGTTCGCTTGAGGCACTTGCCGAGGCCCCTCGTATTGCACTGGCGACGCTGAAACCGATCTCAGAACGTGACTTCACCGGCGGCGACGCTACCGCCCTGTTTGAGCGACTGGCTCCGGTCACCGCATGGTCAGAGATCGAGGCGCTTGTAGAAGGACTGCCCAACATCGTCCAGAACATGCGAGACACTCAAAATACCCAGAACACTCGGGAGGTTTGATCGTGACTCAATCGCAAAAACCTGAAGGCCTTTTGATCATCCACACAGGAGATGGCAAGGGAAAGACGACAGCCGCTCTCGGGTTGATGATGCGGGCGTGGGGCCAAGATCAGAGTGTCAAAATGTTCCAGTTTTTAAAGCAAACCGGCGCAAGATTTGGCGAACACCGGGAAGCGGAAAAGTTCGGGATTTCGATCGAATCACGTGGCGATGGATTCACATGGCTGTCCAAAGACATGGACGAGACCACGGCGATCGCTGTCGATCAATGGGAGCGTTGCAAGGCGGCTATCGAGGCCGGCGACACGGACCTGATCGTTCTGGACGAGGCGACCTATCCGGTCACGTACGGCTGGCTTGATGTCGACGAGGTTGTGGCCGCTCTCGCCAACCGGCCCACACACGTCCACGTAGTGGTCACGGGACGAGACGCCCACGAAAAGTTGGTGGAGATCGCAGACGTGGTGACGGAGGTGGAAGACGTGAAACACCCTTACCGAGACCAGGGTATCAAGGCGCAGCCCGGACTGGATTTTTAACGATGCCAAAGGACCCGAACGAAGAGTTTCCACGTAGCGACCCGGCCGTCACACCGGACGGCCCCGAGCAACAGGAGGACCCGGCACCCAAGCGTAAGGGAATGGTTGTCTTATATCACGGCGACGGCGCAGGCAAGGAGACTGCGGCTCTAGGTGTGTTGTTCAGAGCACACGGGCGGGGGCTGCCGGTGCGGCATATGCGGTTCAGAGTGATCGAA
>CAUZRH010000093.1:0-6420 GCA_963582115.1 Dehalococcoidia bacterium | reverse complement strand
ATGCCGGTGGCACTCATGGCATCAAGACGGCCATCAGCCACGGCGCATGGACGCTGGAACATGGCTACGTACTGGACGATGATGCGGTGGCGATGATGGTGGATGCCGGGACCTACTTTGTTCCAACGCTCGGGCTCAGCCATCTGAACCGTGGACCGGCATATGCCGAGTCGGCAGCCGAACGGGCGTGGGCGGAGGACCATCCCGCGCCACCAGACTACGCAGCCCGTGCGGTTGTCGCGGCTGAGGCCCATGCGGCCGGTTTCAAGAAGGCGCTGGATGCAGGGGTGCCGATCGCAAACGGCTCAGACCTGGCGTTGCCCGATGGTGGTCTGCTGGAGCTGGGTCAGCTTGTGCGACGCGGTATGTCCGAATGGCAGGCGATTGTGGCTGCAACCAAGACGTCCGCCGAGGTATGCCTTGTGAGCGACCAGCGAGGGACCGTAGAGCCGGGAAAGGCGGCCGATCTGCTTGCGGTTGGATCTAATCCACTCGACGATATTGAAAACGTCCGGGACACGAAGCTCGTCATGAAGGACGGCCACGTCGTGGTCCGACGCTGAGCGACAAAACGTCGCACTGGACTCAGAATCTGTGGGCCAACGTCTCGGCGATGGGAGCGTTCGGCCTTTTTGGCGGCGCGGTAGTGGTGACTCGCGTCATTGCTCAGGACATCCCGCCCTTCACCCTGGCGGCGGTGCGGATAGGAATTGGCGCAGCGATCCTGTGGGCGCTGGTGTTGCTGTTCCAGCGCCACGGTATGCGGGTAAATCGACGTGACTGGGGCCTGTTCTTTCTATTGGCCGTCTTCTACTTCACGGCTTTCCCGCTTGCGATGGCGGTCGGATTTCAGGTGACCGAGGCCTCACGCGGTGCGCTTCTTTTAGCAACGTCGCCGGTCTGGAGCGTCGTACTGGGTCGATTCACAGGGCGAGAGGCGTTAATTGGCCGGCAGTTCGTCGGCGTTGCGATCTCGGTAGTTGGCATCGCACTGGTGTTTGGCGAGAGCGCCCTGTCCCCTGCCGAGAGCGGCGGCGAGACGATCAGTACGCTGGCGGCGGTGGGTGGGGCCTTGCTCTTGCTGTTTGCGGCGTTCTGTGTCGCCGTCTACGGAGTCGCATCACAACCCGCGTTCGCCCGATATTCCACGCTTAACGTAAGTGCGTGGTCCATGCTCATCGGCATGTCGATGCTGGCCCCGCTGGCGATTGCCGAGATCGGGCTGGGCTATACCGGCGGGTTCAGCCCTCAGAACTCGATGCTGATGGTGTACCTGGGTTCGCTGGGGCTGGCGCAACTGATGTTCGGGTTCTCGCTGAGTCGCCTGACCCCAACCCAGGCAGTGATCTACGTGAACTTCAATCCGCTGGTTGCTACTGCGCTTGGGGCGGCTCTGCTTGAAGAGACTTTGACCGGGATGTTTGCCGTGGGCGCAGCGGCTGTGATCGCAGGGGCGGTGCTGGTGAACTGGCCGGGACCACAGCACCGCTAATCACCTGCGGAGACCCGAGGGACCGCTTATTGTCTGCAGACGGATCTTGACGGTTTATAGCTCGTAGGCGTCATGCCAATGCTGAGGCTCTCGAAGCACGGGCAATTAGCTCAACCGGCCCGGTAACGCGCCACCACTTCTGAAGCATCCGTTACAGACGAAGACACCCCAAAATCCGCACCGGCAAGGTTGGCGTTTGCGAAGACGGTGTTGTCCGAGGAGGCTTCCCGCAACGCTGTCCCAAAGTCGGACGGCAGCGGGAAGCTGAACGACTCAAACAGTCCTTCGCCGATCGCCAGACCTCGGACGGTACCAAGCCCATCTGGGACGTTGTCCGTGGTGATCGCTTTGATATCGATATTGCGGCGGAGCAATGCACCCTGCGCGGCGATGCCCGCCTGCGTGGCAAGCAACCAGCCAAGCGCCTGGACGTCGGATGCCGCTCGATCCATATGTCCCGGCGCGGGGTTGTCCCCGTACCAGTCAAAGGGCCTGATATCGCTCGCAGGGCCTCTTATGAACATGCACCCCCCCCCGCCCGACGCCTCCGACAACGCCCAGCAGGCGTAGCCGGGGAAGTCAGCAGTCCAGGCGGAGGGATCATCTCCCACGACGGATCCCGGGCACGCAAACCCGATGACCCGCGCTATCGGGCCAGATACGCCGTCCACGACCATGATCGGGACGGTCTCGTTGATGTCGTAGGCCCGGCCATGTGCTGACGTCGCCAAATCTGGCAACAACGCACTTGTGAACCCGAGCTCGGCGTCCTGCATGTGCGAAGCGGCAAGTGCGGCGGCCCCGCCAAGCTGCTCAGGGACGTACGCAGCGTACCGGGCGTACTCCGTGTTGTACGGCTCCCATAACGGCGGCGAACTCGCATTCCCCGAAACGCCGATCCACACGAGTGATGCGTCCACTTCCGATGTCGCCGAAACCCGTTCGATGGCGGCCTGAGCGAAACCTTCGCTAACGCCCCACACGTCCAGCGTTACGATCGCAGCCCGGACGCCTCCGGCCTCGAGAATTAGCACCCGGCCGAGCAAGTCGTCCGTCACATCCGTTGCGGGGCGCTGTGGGTGCTCAGGCCCGGTGATAGTGAAGCCGACGGGCGGAGTAATCACGGTCTCGGAGTAACCGGCCCTTAGTAGCTGTGAGTCCGATTTCTGATCTAGGGTCAAGAAGGCGCTTCCTGTTGTGCGACATGTGGAGTTTTAGTGGCAAAGATTGTAGGCGGAGTAAGCCCGCCGTCAGCAAGTAACAGGCGGAAGGACCACTATTTCGCTGGTCACCGAGTTTGCGATGAAGCATTCCTGATGCGACAGGTGCTGCATCGACTCGATATGCTCCGGCGTCGGCAGCGTCTCTCCAGAGAATGTGATCCGGGGCCGCAGTTCGACCAGCGTTATGGCCAACTTGCCTGCGTCGATCTTGTCATGTAACCGACGGCGTCATCCAAGTACGTGTCCACCACGAACCTACGCTTCGCCGCCACCGCCAGGAAGGTCAACATGTGGCAGCCGGATATCGATGCAACAAAGGCCTCTTCCGGGTCGACACATTCTGCGTTCCCAAGAAACTCCGGAGCAGCAGACGCGGGCACGGTTTTGCCGCCATGAAACGACCATGTGTGATCACGGGTGTGGTCGGATATTTGAAGTCGTCGCGATCCCGGTTCCAGGATAGCGACACACTGTACTCTGACATTGACCAGCCTCTTCTCAGCGGTGCAATCAGACGGGTAGCCCCGCCGTTAACGCGATGTTAGCCTTCCGGACTCGGTCACATCGCTCTTCCAATGGATATCGCAATACTCCCAGAAATTCAGATACTCGATGCTCGGTTCAACCAGATTGTCGACGAGGGTACCTCGGTCGAGCTTATCGCCGACGGAATGGCCTTCACCGAGGGCTGCGCCTGGATCCATGACGGTGATTATTTGATCTGGAGTGACATCCCAAACAACCGCATCATGCGCTGGTCTGAATCGGGCGGAGTGGGGATTCTGAGGGAGCCGAGCCACAACGCCAACGGAAACGCTGTGGATGCCAACGGCAATCTACTTTCGTGTGAGACAAGCGGACGGCGCGTTTCGATTGCACGTCCAGGTGAGCCGGAAACAATGCTTGTAGACAGTTACGGCGGCAATCCGTTCACGTCGCCTAACGATGTCGTGGTTAAGTCCGATAACACGGTCTGGTTCTCAGACCCGAATTACGGATCACTTGTGGAGGATCAGGGCCACCGGCAGCCGTCCCTTCAGGAACGTAATCGGGTGTATCGGCTGGACCGCTCTACTGGCGAGTTAACAGCCGTCGCAGAAGATTTCGACAAGCCGAACGGTCTGGCATTCTCACCCGACGAGTCGGTGTTATATATCTCCGACTCAGGGTTCACCCACGGAGACGACCGGCCTCACCACATACGCGCATTCGATGTGGTCAACGGTAAAACGCTGACCAACAGCCGGATCATCTGCGAGGTGTCACCCCACGTCCCGGACGGATTGCGGGTCGACACCGATGGCAATCTTTACGTAGCTTCTGGCGATGGAGTGCAAGTGTTCACGCCGGAAGGCGAGATGCTCGGCAAGTTCCTCACGACTGAGGTTGCCGCAAACTGCTGCTTTGGTATGGCGGATCGCCAGACGTTTTTCATTTGCGCCACCAGCTCGGTCTGGATGGTGCGGTTAAAGTCCAGAGGGGCATACCCCTTCTAGGAATCGCGCAATACGCTGAACGCAGGAGTCACGCATTTGGAACCGCAGTACGAGATCCTTTCCAACGCTTTTAAGACGCTGATCGACCCGAACGCACGCCTGCGCAAACTTGGCGACGGGTACCTCTGGACCGAGGGCACGACTTGGGTTCCTGATTCGGCCGAAGCAGGTGGCGGATATCTCCTGTGGAGCGACATCCCGAACGACCGAATGCTGCGATGGTCAGAAAGCGACGGGACAACCATCTTCAGGGAACCCTGCGGTTACACCAACGGTCACACGCTGGATCGCGAGAATCGGCTAGTATCGGCTGAACATGGCGGCCGCAGGATCAGTCGGACAGAGCTCGATGGCACGGTGGTGAACCTAGTTGACAACTACGAAGGCAAGAAGCTCAATTCGCCTAACGACCTGGTTGTGAAGAGCGATGGGAGCATCTGGTTTACCGACCCGCCGTACGGGATTCTGAGCGACCGGCAGGGACACAAGGCAGACTCCGAGCTTGGCGGAAACTACGTCTTCAGACTCTGGCCGGACACCGGAACAATCGAGATCATGATCGACGATTTCGACATGCCAAACGGCATCGCCTTCTCACCCGATGAGTCGATCCTTTACGTCGCAGACACCGGCTACGAACTGGACTCTCCCGGGGCATCGATACACGCCTTCGACGCATCTTCGAGCGGGACACTCTCCAACCACAGGATCTATGCCAAGCCGACGCCCGGAAAATCCGACGGGTTTCGGGTGGATACGAACGGCAATGTATGGACCTCGGCAGGTGACAGTGTTCAGGTGTTCAACCCGGCCGGGGGGCTGCTGGGCAAGATTCTGACGCCCGACCGGAACGCGAACCTCGACTTCGGTGGCCCGAACGGGACAACGCTTTTCATCGGCGTGAACGCTGAAGCGTACTCGATCGAGGTGAACGCCCAACGTGCGACGCGGCCCTAGTGAACGTGGAAGAGAAGAGTTCCATCGCTATCAGGCGAACACTAGTCTCCTGACACCGTTGTCACAATTACTGCGAAACGAATCAAGGATGTTGGATTAGTTGGTGGGGCCTACCGAATTCGAACCTAAGACATACAAATTAAAAGGACCGCCCTCCGGAGACCAGATCCATATCTCCACTTAAAGAGCTCGCCAGCCTAGGGGCATGCCGGAACGAAAGCGTTGATAGTAAAACTCGAAGCGACCTCGTCCATCTGGCGTCATGCAGGTTTGCCAGAAGCCTCGATCTATCTTCGTCTCAGCTGGCCAGCGTTCCACTAAATACTTGCCAGGCCAAGGCGGATTTCGAAGTCAGGCTGAGGAGGACATAAATTGACTCCCCGAACAGGTAATTTCGCCAGGGGCCAACGCGCTTGTATTGAAGGAACATGTTCACAGCGAAACTATTAAAGAAGATGAAAAGTGAAACGAAGATGCCGTATACGAACACGGGCGGCGATGCAGAAGTAGAAGGACTCCACAGATAAAGGGCGATTACCACCCATGGGAAAATGCCCACTACTACTCCGAACAAGTACGACATCCAGTTGACTGCACCTGGTTCCTCGTAGTGTTCCATTAACAGGCCAAACAAGATCATCGAAGCGTTGACACCAAAAATGGCAAGCAACGCGCCGACATCTCCGGACCCGGTGAGTAACGCGATCAGGGCAATCATCAGCGAGGCACTGATCGAGTACTCCACCCAGCGCGCGTAATTGCGATTACACTCGAGGTTGTGCCGATACCAACGGAACACTCCCGGTGAGGCGATGATCCAGTGTGCGGCTGCGGAAATCAACAGAAATCCAGCGACCCCCCAAGCAAGTCGGACCTGGAACAATTCGCTCAGTGAAGGCGGTGAGGCACCCGGTGCATCCTGCATGAATGTAGCCGTCACCGGCAGGGAGAAGTCGTTCGCCAGTGCTAGAACTGCGATCGCTTGGACGAAATGAATCGCCCCCACCGAGCCGTTAAAGATCCTGAGACGTCGGTACCTGCGGTCCGGGGTTGTTTGAGTCGTGTTTGGGTTCGAGAACGATGTTGATGAAGTCACCCTGTAATGTTTAACTCACATCCCATGTCATCTCAACCTTGACTTACGACCGGGTCCATTTTGTGATCAAGGGTTTACTCTTGATCTACCCCACATCAGGTATCTTGGCGAACGAAACATGAGTGAAATCACCATCGTGACGAACGATAAAAGCGC
>CAUZRH010000092.1:0-6445 GCA_963582115.1 Dehalococcoidia bacterium | reverse complement strand
TCGTCGAGGCCACGGAAAAAGACTTGGAAGAGTTGTCCGGCGGTTAGCCTCCGATATGTCCCAGACGCCTGGTAGCCATGATCGAGACGATCTACTCAGCCGGGTAGCCACGTTTTTTTCGACGCGCGGGATTGCGTCGTACGTGGTGGGCGGAGCGGTGCGAGATCGTTTGGCGGGCCTCGATGAGCCAGGTGAATCAGCCCCACGCGATGTCGACATAACCGTTTCAGCACCTGTGTTGGATCTGATCGATGATCTGGCCGCCGAGACTTCCGCCAGCGTCGTTGTAATGGACTCTGAACGCGGGCACATACGGCTAGTTGACTCCACACATAACGAATCGCCAGATAGCGATCTCCCACAACGCGAAACTGGCGAAACGGACCCCGAATCCGATCGAGAGTTTCCAGATATACCGTGGATAGACGTGGCAGGCCATGACGGCGATATCGAATCTGATCTGTCCCGCCGTGACTTCACGGTCAACGCCATGGCGGTGCCGTTAGATCGATGGATAACTCTCGGAGCCGGAGTCCTGGATCCAGGTTCGGTGATCGACCCCTACGACGGTGTGGTCGATGTGCGTCGCCGGTTAATTCGGGAGACGCGGTCGGGGAACATAGTGGCCGATCCCGTACGGATGTTCCGTGTGGTGCGGTTCGCCACGCAGCTCGATTTCGAGATCGACCCCGAGACGGCGACCGTCGTAAAAGACCACGGGGATTTGATAGACGGAGTAACGGGCGAGAGGATCAGGGAAGAGTTCTTCGCGCTTATGGCAAGCTCTCGACCCGCCGCCGGAATCCGGGATATGGACCGCCTGGGCCTACTGGATAGAATATTGCCGGAGTTGGTTCTGGGTCGCGACTTTGAGCAGCCGCGGGAGCATTACTACGGCGTGATGGAGCACCAGATACAGGCACTCGACTTTGCGACCCGGCTGGTGGACCCCAGACTTCATGAGTCAGATCCCATACTCAAGAACGTTCCGTGGGGATCAGAGTTTGATGAGTATCTTCAAGAAATTGCCGGGAACGGCCAGACCCGTGCCACGCTGCTGAAGACCGTGGCGCTGCTCCACGACATCGGAAAACCGGAAACAAAATCGGTCGACCCATCGACTCCGGACAGGCCGAACGGGCGTATACGTTTCCTGGGGCATGACGAACTTGGCTCGCGGATGGCGTCGGATCTTCTGGTCCGATTACGTTGCAGTAGACGGACGATTTCCCATATTTCCCGCATGATTCAGAAGCATATGAGGCCGGGCCAGATGAGCTCAAGCGACGCTCGGCCGTCCGATAGAGCAATCTTTCGATACTTCCGTGACGTTTCACCTGTGGCAATAGATACGATATTGCTTAACCTGTGTGACTTCCTGGCGGCGCGCGGACCTCTGTTAAAAGGAGCTGAATTTGAACGATATTCAGGAATGCTCAGTGATATACTGTCCCGCGGCCTTGAGCCACAACCGGAGCGAACAATCCGAGCCACTGGGGACCTTTTGTTAGATGGCCACCAGGTTCAGGATCGCTTCGGATTGCAATCAGGACCGGAGATCGGTCGGTTGCTTGGCGCTTTACGTGACGCAGAGTCGTCGGGCGTCGTTTCTACTAAAGCAGAAGCCTATGAACTGCTCGCCCGCCTTCTGGGGCGGGCAGCATCGCGTCTTGGGAGACCCTGAGTGAGAAGACCTCGAAGAGGACTAGTTCTACTAGCGATCTTGTTCGCATTGAGCGTGGCAGTCATCGCAGTGCCGAGTATTGAAATCGACACGCCAGTACTGAACCTTAGTCGTGGAGATGATGAGAACCTTCTCGGATTGTCGTTTGGCCTTGATCTAAAAGGCGGATCGCACCTTGTATACAAGGCGAGCAAAGAAGATGGCTCTCCCGCAGATCCTGAAGACCTTGAAGGCGTTCGCAAGATTCTTGAGAAGCGGGTTAGCTCATTTGGACTTGCCGAGCCCACTATCCAGTTGCTTGGCAACCCTGCTGACCGAATCCTGGTTCAGTTGCCGGGACTCAGTGGGGCGACCATCGCCATCGGATTTGACGGCAATACCGTCTCTCTTGAAGAGTTTGAAGCCTTTCTTCGGTCCGAATTCGTTGGCCACCCCGAGGCAACGGTAAAGATCGACGAGAATCAGATGATCGCAAAGATGGACGAACTACGTCCTGCACTTCGAGATATTGACGGCTCTGTGATCAACGAATCTGAGGGAGAGACGATCAGGCGGGCACTGGAAGATAACTTTCCCGTCACCGCAGTTGTTTCATTTGCGGCTGTTGACCCTGAAACCGGCCAGATTCCGGTGACCGATGCCGGGGGTGACGCCTCTGTCGACGATGCAGTCGCACCTACGGCTGTGCCCCAACCCGCCGCAACTCCTGTTGCCGGTGGAGACCCGGGTGACCCCGAGCCCGCCCAAACCGATGCCACGCCGGACCCGGCCCTGGCCGAGATCGGCCCTGTGACAGTAGTTCCCAGTATCACCGTAGAACAGATGCAGGCTGCTCTTGCCGATATTGGCCTAGCAGATGTGCAGATCGACGGCGTTCCCGGATCCGACGGTACTGACATAGATAACTTCTGGTCTATCAAAATTACCAGCGTGCGCGCTGTCGAGATTGATGAAGACGGGAACGCCCTTCCGACTCTTGCCGACAAGACACGGGACGCGTTGGACGAGATAAGTCCGCTGTCGGTCTTCGTAACCGCCGGTACCATCGACCTTTACGCCGTTGGTGGTGGAGTTCAGGAAGCCAAACACCTGATCGGCCAGACCGCCCAACTTGAGTTCCGTGAGCGGAAGTGCGGAAGCCTGACTCCTCCGAATATCGACGACATTTGGCCGCCGGATGGTCTTTCACCTGAAGAGTGGCTCAACGCACGTTGCACGGACACCACTTACTGGAACCCGCCGTATGGTGGGGGTGAGCAGGACATCGACATCCAGGGTTCTGACCTGACGGATGCATTCGCAGGGACACAGCCCGGTGTCGTTGGCCCCGTTGTTAACATCAGCTTTAATGACCACGGTTCGGACGAGTTCTGTGACGTGACCGGGAGGATATCTCGGGCGACCAACCAGGACGTTCTGGCCATTTACCTTGACGGCGAAGAGCTTGTTGCGCCATCGGCCTCATCGGCCATCTGTAACGGTTCCGCTTTCATATTCGGTAACTTCACCGCTGAGCGTGCACGTACTGTCTCCATTCAGCTCCGATCGGGTTCTCTCCCAGTCGAACTTGAGTTGATCCAGGAGCGTAACGTTGACGCATCTCTGGGATCTGACTCTCTCAGGAAGAGCGTGATCGCCGGTGCGATCGGTCTGGCTCTTGTTCTCATCTTCATGGTGCTCTACTACAAGGTTCCGGGCGTCGTTGCCTCGATTACTCTGATCCTTTACGCAGTAGTCCTTTTGGCGCTGTTCAAACTGATACCGGTCACGCTCACTCTCTCCGGGGTGGCGGCATTGATTCTGTCGGTTGGTCTGGCGGTTGACGCCAACATCCTGATCGCAGAGCGCACAAAAGAAGAACTGCGCATGGGCCGGGCGCTACTGGCCTCAATTACGACTGGTTTCGACCGTGCGTGGCCGTCGATCCGGGACGGCAACATATCGACCATCATCACTTGCGTCGTCCTGTTCTGGTTTGGTGACCGACTGGGCACCAGCCTGATACAGGGATTTGCGCTCACGCTCGCAATCGGTGTGATCGTATCGATGTTCACAGCGTTCTTCGCCAGCCGTGTGATCATGAGATCCATTGCGGGTACGGCGATCGGTCGGCGTATCGATTCGTTCGTGCCGGTCGGTACCGTCGGTGCTGAACGGGCGATCGGCGCGGGGGAATAATTAGATGATCGATTTCGTAGGAAAACGAGTCTGGTTCGTAGGCGCATCAGCCATCTTGGTGGTAGCGTCTGTACTACTACTTACGGTAGGCCCTGGACTCAACGAGGGCATCGACTTCACCGGTGGGACGTCTACATCTCTTCAGTTTGATGACACAAATGTGGAGACGGACGATGTCCGATCCGTGTTCTCCCAGGCCGGGTTTGCCGACGCCACAATTCAGAGCACGGGCGATGGCAGTTTTTTCATCAGGACGGAAGTTCAGGGCGAAAGCGCTCAAAATGATGTGGAAGCTGCGCTGAACCGGGCATACCCGGGCACGGCGAAGCGGACTGAGGTAACGACCGTCGGGAAAACCGTTGCGGACGACACCGTCTCCAACTCTATCCAGGCGATCGTCGTGGCTGCGGTCTTCATTATCCTGTTCCTGCTCTGGGCTTTCAGGTCGGTAAGGGCGGCATACCGATACGGTTTGGCTGCAGTTATAGCGCTGATTCACGATGTTATCTTGACGCTGGGGCTGTTCGTTATCCTCGGTGAGTTGATCAACGCTGAGGTCAACGCGTCCTTCATCGTAGGCACGCTGACCGTGGTCGGTTACTCCGTAAACGACACGATCGTCGTGTTCGACCGGGTTCGAGAGAACGTCCGACTGGGTACGAGCCGAACATTCAGGTCGGTGGTCAACCAGTCCCTGAACGAGTCGATTATGCGATCACTGGGCACCAGTTTTACGACCGCAATTGTTATCGTCGCCATGTTGCTGTTTGGTGGCGGGACGCTACGAGACTTCTTGCTGGTCCTGCTCGCCGGTGTGGTGATAGGAACTTACAGTTCGATCTTTATTGCTGCACAGGCGCTGGTCTTCTGGGAAGAGCGCGGTTTCTTCGGACGCCGGAAGGCAGTCGAGGCCAGCTAACTTCCTACAAATAGCTGAATTAACGACACCCCGGCCCTTCTTCGGAAGAGTCGGGGTGTTTTTATTTTCTGAGACGTTCTGAATCTGCCTCTGGTGCGAGGAGTGATAATTCCCGCGTCATCCCGAGCGAGGCCGGAGGAATTGAACCGCAAGCGTTCCGTTGACTGTCAGGTTGTTTCGCCGCGAACAGTTTCCAGGATCGTCTGCTGACGTAGTACCTCAGATGGATCGGTTATGAGATCAATCGTGATTACGTGAAAGAGGGACTTCTTCCCGCAGAACTACTGCCACGAGAAGTTCTCACGGCGTCATAATGTCCGTGCTTGAAAGATTTCTAGAACAATACCCGCACACGCTGTCGTAATGACAGAGTGGTCCGGGTCGGGAGGCAACCAGATGCATATCGGCGCACACGTTTCCGCAGCGGGTGGACTTCCGAAGGCAGTTGGGCGCGCAACGGATATCGGCGCAGAGGCGATGCAGATATTTGCGTCCTCACCACGTGCGTGGAGGTTCAAGGCTCCCGAGGACGCTCTGGTGGAGAAGTTCAAAGAGGCATCTGAAGAGGCAGGGATGGGGCCGACGGTGTTCCACGGCATCTACCTGTGTTCCCTCGGCTCGCAGGACGAGGCTCTGGTGGAACGCAGCATTGAGTCGCTTACCAATCACCTTCAAACCGCTGAACGTTGCGCTGCGCTCGGCGTCATTTTCCATCCGGCGAGCCACAGAGGTGTTGGATTTGAGGCCGTACTCGACCAATTTGTCGAGGGCGTAAAGCGCGTTCTGGACGCAGCGCCCGGCGATGCGCTTCTCATGCTGGAGAACAGTGCCGGGGCGGGCGACCATATTGGTTCAAAGTTCTCCGAGCTAGGAGCGATCATCAAAGGCGTTGGCAGCGAACGGGTGCACGTGTGTCTGGACACTCAGCATGCCTGGGCCGCTGGATATGAGTTGAACGACGCCGAGAAACTCGACGAGATGCTGGCGGAGTTCGACAAAGAGATCGGGCTCGATCGGCTGAGGGCCATCCACGCAAACGACTCTATGCGGCCGCTGGGATCGGCAGTGGACCGACACGACAACATTGGCGAAGGGGAGATCGGTTCGGCGGGATTCGAGCTAATGATGGCCCGCCCGGCGTTCGCAAACGTCCCGATGTACCTTGAGGTTCCGGGTTTCGAAAAGGGCGGCCCGGACATTAAAAACGTGAACATCATGAAAGATGCACGCAAATCTGTAGGGGCGGAACGTTAGGCCTGCTCGGCCGGTTTGACCAATGCGATTAATCCCACACGAAGCATTTGAACGGCTGGTCGCCGAGGCGATCGACGGCCTGCCGGACGAATTTCTGGATCGCCTGGACAACGTAGGCGTCATCGCAGCGGACTGGCCAACACAAGAGCAGAGGGACTACCACAACCTGTCCCCTCGGGAGACGTTGCTCGGCCTGTATGAAGGCGTTGCGCTGACCGAGCGAGAGAGTTACGGGATGGTTCTCCCGGACGTCATCACCATCTTCCAAAGGCCGCTGGAGGAGATGTCGGAAAACGAAGAAGACCTTGTCCTTCAAGTGCGGATCACGGTGGTTCACGAAATCGCTCATCACTTTGGAATAAACGATGAACGACTGCACGAACTCGGGTACTAAATCGGTCTTGGACTTC
>CAUZRH010000091.1:0-6455 GCA_963582115.1 Dehalococcoidia bacterium | reverse complement strand
GGGCATAGTCCTGAAAAAGCAGACGATGAAGGTGGACGATTCCGGCTGGCTGGCCAACCTCAAGGAGGGAGTCAGCTACATGCGCCACGACCAGTCCATTCTTGGCCCGCTCGTACTGGCATTCCTAGTAAATTTGACGCTATTTCCGGTCGTAAACGGCCTCATGCCGGTGGTCGCGCGGGAGATCTATCACAAGGGGCCTAACGGGCTGGCGATGATGCAGATGGCGCCGGGGATCGGTGCGCTGATCGGATCGGTCTGGCTGGCGGCGTATGCGCAGTCGGCCGCCCCGATGCGACGGATGATGATCGGAATCGTTCTGTGGCATGTGAGCATGCTGGTATTCGCATTTATGGGCTGGTGGCTCGCCGCGCTCGTGACTCTGGTCGTCTATGGAACGACGCAGAGTGTTGCGATGATCTCTATGGCAAGCACTTTGCTTCACGCATCGCCGGTCGAGTACCGAGGTCGGGTCATGGGCGTCCGGTCTCTAGCTGTTTACGGGTTACCAATGGGGCTTCTTATCAGCGGGGTGATAGCTGAATTGTTTGGCATCCGCCTGGCGCTGGCCATCAACTCGATAGTCGGATTGGTCGGGACGGCGATCGCCGCGCTGATATGGCGCGAGATGTGGGCCAAGCCGGGCCGCGGGTAGGTGCAGATAGCCCCCCTCCTAATGTAGGAGAGGGTCAGGGGGGGGGCGGGGGTTAACTACCGGCGTTGGCCCAGACGCGACCCACCTCCTCCCTCCTAGGGAGGACGCTCAGATCGAACCCTACTACTTCTAGCGCCGACGAAGCCCCTCTTCAATCTGGTTGCGGTCCCCTGACTCGCCGCGCATCACCGCCAGTCTTGCCCCACGCGAAGCGAGCATCATCCGGGGCACAACGAACCCACCAACCATTGCGACAAGGCTGATGATGCTCGCTGGATCTCGATTGGCTATGTACTCGGCGTTGTACGCACCCTCCGCTATCCCGTTTCCAAGTTCGGTCCCGGCAATGACAATAATCAACGCACCTAGCCACCACTCCACAAACGACGTTTTGTTTCCGGACCAACCCCAGTACCAGCGGACGTAGACGTACACCATCACCGTCCCGGTCACGAGGCCGCCAGAATAGTGGAATAACGAGAGTCGCCACCCGTCCAGCGAATCGTTGACCTTTACGCCCGGATAGGCGCCGACGAATCCAACGTCCAGATCATAAGGCGACACGCCCGTAATCACGGCCACGAAAACCTGAACGGCTTCATGCAGCACGATCAGGGCGACGAGGAATCTAACACCTCGACCTAGTCGTCTTCCAGGGTCGAGGTGTCGCCCTCCGGGAGGCCCAGTTCTCGTGCCTTCAGAAGTCGGCGCATGATCTTTCCGGAGCGTGTCTTGGGCAGTGAGTCCGTGAACTCGAGCTGGCGTGGCGCAATAGCGGCCGATAGCTTGGTTCGCACGAATCGCATGATGTCTCGTCGCAGCGCGTCGGTCTGCTCGACGCCCGGGCGTGTCGCCACGAAAGCCTTTACGACCTCCATCGCAATATCGTCCGGCACGCCGATAACTCCGGCCTCGACGACGTCCGGGTGTTCGATAAGAGCGCTCTCCACCTCAAACGGTCCGACAAGATGTCCGGCGGTGTTGATCACATCATCGGATCGACCCTGGAACCAGAAGTATCCATCCTCATCCATCTGCGCCTGGTCGCCTGTGATGTACCAGCCCTTCTTGTACTTGGAGTTGTACATCTCAGAGTTGTTCCAGTAGGCGTGGAACTGGGAGGGCCAGCCCGGCTTGACCGCCAGAAGACCGTCCTCGCCCGCCGGGAGCGGGTTGTAATCCGTGTCCAGAATTCCCATCTCGACACCCGGTATGGGCTTGCCCATCGAGCCGGGTCGGACCTCCATAGAGGCGTAGTTGGCACACATGATTGCGCCCGTCTCGGTCTGCCACCAGTTGTCGTGGATAGCCTGGTTGAACATCTCGTTGCCCCAGACGACGGCCTCAGGGTTGAGAGGCTCTCCGACAGACGCTATGAAGCGCAGCGTGGACAGATCATGGCTCTTGACGGGGTCTGCACCGGCGCGCATGAGCATGCGAATAGCGGTGGGTGCGGTGTACCAGACGGTGACCTTGTACTTGTCGATGGTGTCGTACCAGTTGTTGGCGCTGAACCCGCCTTCATAGATCAGGTTTGTCACGCCGTTGGTCCACGGCGCCATCATCCCGTACGACGTACCCGTCACCCAGCCGGGGTCGGCTGTGCAGAAGTAAATGTCGTCAAAGTGCAGGTCCAATGCCCACTTGCCGGTGGCGTACTGCTGCACGGCGGCCAGGTGACGGTGCACTGCGCCCTTGGGCTTGCCCGTGGTGCCGGAGGTGTAGTGCATGATCGAGTAGTCGTACATCGACGTGGAGACGATTCCGAAGTCGTCAGATGCGTCCGACATCAACTCTTCGTACGCAAGGTCCCCGTCCACCAGCGGCTCGCTTGAACGACCGTCCTTGTTGACGACGACAATATGCTTCACGTCCGGGCACTCCGGCAGGATGCCGCTGACCTTGTCGCGGAGTTCCGGCTGTGTCAGGAAGAGCATCGCCCCTGAGTCCTGCAGACGGTCCCTGACCGGCTCAGGACCGAAGGCCGAGAACAACGGGCCAACAACTCCGCCCGCCTTGAGTGTGCCGAAGAATGCGAAGTACAGTTCAGGTAGGCGGTCCATAAAGATAAAGACTCGGTCGCCGCGCTCAAGTCCGAGTTTCGTGACGACGTTTGCCCATTTGTTTGTCTGGGCCTTCATGTCGGCGAAGGTGTAGATCTCCTCCTCGCCCTTCTTGCCGGCCCAGATCATCGCCACCTTGTCGCCATGTCCGTGGGCGACGTGGCGGTCGATCGCCTCGTACGCCTTGTTCAGGCCACCGTCCGGCAACCAGTCCAGCTCCGAATACATGTCGGCCCACTCGAAGCCTTTTGCGGCCTCGTCGCGGTCTATAAGGTTCGGCGTGACCGCCATGTCTGAGATCGGTGCTTTGAAAATCGGGTCGAACGGCACTTGGAGTCCTCCGAATGGCGACTGGGCGTCTGACGTTAAGAATCTTTCGTATGCGGGCGGGGCATGAGGATACCGGACATAAGCGTGTCCGGCAAAACTTTCGAGCCCCTGGCGAAGCTCTGGAGCGGGGTTACGACTAACCAGGGCGCTTCGGTGTGGAGGTTACCTGTGCACCGTTGTTACGCGCCATGCTGTGCCAGAGTCGCGGCCTGATACATCCAATCCGGGCCCTGAGCCGTATCCGCGTTGACCAGTGGCGGAGGCCGGGACATAATCGCGCTTCCAGCGTCACCAATTTTCAGAGGAGCCACGCAGACTTGTCTGACGAGAATCCAATACTTGTCGAGCACGATGGCACGGTTGCCATCGTTACGCTCAACCGACCGCACGCGATGAACGCACTGAGTCGTCAGCTCTTCACCGAGCTGTACGACACTATGGACAGGCTTGATGCCGACGAAGAAACGTCGGTCATCGTTGTCACCGGCGCGGGCGATCGCGCTTTTTCAGCCGGTGCGGACATTAAAGAGATGGCCCGGCTTGCCGCCGAAGATGTGCCACCACCCTCCAGTAACTTCACCGAGCATTCCTGGCGTTTCGCCTCGGGCCGAAAGCCACGCATCGGCGCACTAAACGGCCTTTGCTACGGCGGCGGTGGCGTGCTTTCTACGTCGTTCGACATCCGAGTCGGTTGCGACAAGACTCGTTTCCGTTTCCTGGCGGTCACCTACGGGCGTATCAACAACACATGGCTACTGCCGACCATCGTCGGGTTGCCTATGGCGCGCGAGTACCTGCTTACAGGCCGAGTGGTAGAGCCGCGGGAAGCACTTGCGGCGGGCCTCCTGAACCACCTTGTTCCACAGGACCAGGTACTTTCAAAGGCCGTCGAGATCGCCCAGGACATAGCCAAGAACGACCAGCGGATGGTGCAGGGCGCAAAGCGTTTGATCGATGGCAACATCGGTCGAAGCTGGCGGGAGCAGTTCGAGGAAGAACTCAACGAGCAGGCGACCAAGCTCGCGCCGACACCTGTACTGGAAGGCTTCAAGACCTTCATAGACCGCAAGGGCACGGGTTAGGCAGAGACCGCAGGGGAACCGTCTAGTCACGGGATACCGTCCTCCGGATTACGCATGAAACAGAAACGGCCGGACTCCCCGGGCCCACCACTGAATGTGGTGATCTCAGGAAGTCCGGCCGTCTTAATTGTTACGGTCCGGATTTAAACCCTAAGCGGGACTCTCTCCGGTGGCTTTTCCGTTATTTCCGTCGCCTATCTGGAAAGCGCCCACGGCCTTTTGCAGGCCCTGCGCCATTCCGGCAAGGGTTTCGGATGACGCAACCACTTCTTCCACCTGAGAAGAGCACGGCATCCATCCCCTGCTCCACCTGCCCATCAGCTATTAGTCCTGCTGAGTAGACATTGGCGGTCGAAACGAATCTGACGCATTTGTATATCCCTCAACCGGATTTTGCAGATTCGGTATTGCGGGTTTAGGTAATACCCGAAACTCGCGATTTAATCGTTCTTTTTCGTTTATTGGCGATACAAAGCTGGAAAGCGATTTTTACGGTAATTAACGCGCTAAAGTTGATGTTTTTCTTCTTTCGGGTGAAGAAATATATCGGCTGTGATAAATCAAAGAACCGTGAGTGCACAACGAGGTTTTGCTCGGGTGAGATACCTCCCATACCGTCGCTCTGCCCGAGAGAGATGTATGATCTGCCCACTCACCATCCGAATCTGAACATTCTGGGATCACGGACATACCGCGTATGAATCCGGAGCCCTCTGGAGGGGAATCCATGACCAACGCCAATGGAACTCAGGCAAAAGGCGCGCTGGACGGCGTACGAGTCCTTGATCTAGGCCGATATCAGGCCGGACCGCGCTGTGGGCTGATGTTTGCACGCCTCGGAGCTGACGTAATCAAGGTTGAGTCCTTGAAGGGCGACGAGAGTCGTTCGAACGGCCCACGGGTCCGTGGTCAGTCCGCTTACTGGGTGCAGTACAACTCCGGAAAACGCAGCCTCTCTATCGACCTCCGCACCGAGGAGGGAAAGGAGGTTCTACGTGACCTGGTGAAGGTCTCCGATGTACTGATCCAGAACTTCCGACCGGGCACCATCGCCAAGATGGGTTTCGGGTACGAGGATTTGAAGAAACTCAACAAGGGCATCGTGATGGTGAACGTATCGGCGTATGGCCAGTACGGGCCGTACAAGGACCGCGTTGGTTTCGACACCATCGGCCAAGCGATGAGCGGGCTGATGTCGCTCACCGGCCCGCCGGAAGGTGATCCGACGGTTCAGCCATTTCCACTGATCGACCGCATCACCTCGCTCCACGCAACAATCGGTGCACTTGGTGCGCTGTATGAACGTCAGTTCTCTGGCGAAGGGCAGGCGATCGATGTCTGTCTTGCCGACACCGGGTTCACCACGTGTGAAATCCCATTGACGGCATTCCTCGGCGCAGGCATCGTGCCGGAGCGTCAGGGCAACGGCGATGGCGTGGCCAACTCTTACAAGACGACCGACGGCCACGTGTACCTAGCGGGTGCATCAAGTGACAACATCTTCCCCCGGTTGGCCGACACCGTGGGGCACCCGGAATGGAAAGATGACCCGCGCTGGCAGGACCGAACCGGACGCGCAGAAGAAAGTGGCGAGATCGAAGCAGTTTTGATCGACTGGTTCGGCTCCAAGACCATGGACGAGGCTGAAAAAACGCTCAATGCTGCGTCCATTCCCTGCGCTCCGGTCAACGACATTCCACGTGCGGCGATGAGCGATCACCTGAGGGAGCGTGAAGTTCTGGTTGAGGTTGACGACCCGATAGCCGGAAAGATTCATGTGACCGGCAAGATCATTAAGTTCAGCCGGAGCGACGTACCCGTTGGCACGACGCCAACGGTCGGCCAGCACAATGACGAGATCATGGGCGACCTGCTTGGCATGAGCGGCGACGAGATAGACAAGCTCCGAACGGCAGGGGTTGTCCGCTAGAGCGACTCTCAAGTAACTGCTGCTTGCCCTTGCGATGTTCCTCATGCAGAAGGCCACGCAAGGGCAGGCGTTTTCGTTCCATCAGACAGCCGTAGCCGACGAATCTACCAGCGCCCGACCGCGTATTCGGTGAGTAAGCATTGTGCGGGAAGCGCTCCCACAGCTATCATCGTTGGATCGTCTCCCGCCGGGCGACCCGTAGATATCTAAATTCGTAGTTAGACGGAACCCGGCAACTGAGCCGCAGCATCCAGGTGACCGATCGCGCTCCGGACCTTCCGCCGCCGGGTCACACCTGATTCAGCCCCTTCCTTATGTAAGTGGATTTCGGGGGCATGGAGGACCATATGAAAGTCATTTTCTTGCATGACGTCCCGCCGAACGCCCGCGCTGGC
>CAUZRH010000090.1:0-6466 GCA_963582115.1 Dehalococcoidia bacterium | reverse complement strand
GTAGGAAAGGCGCTGGACACTCCCGTCTACAAGATCCTCGGCGGCCGTCACACCGAGTCCGTTGCCACATACGCAAGCCACAAGCTGTGGCGCGACTGGTCGCTTGACGACCTCGCAACCGGTGCGGGCGAGTTGAAGGACGAGGGGTTCAAAATGCTCAAGTTCCGTGTCGGCGCAAACGACGCTGCACTGGACGAGCGAGAACGGGCGAAGGTCGTGCGTGAAGCCGTGGGGCCGGACTATCCGATCGCGGTAGACATCAACCAGGGCTGGGACATCGCTCGCACCATGGAGGTAGTGCCCTACCTGGAAGAGTTCCGAGTTCACTGGCTTGAGGACCCGATCAATCGGCACGACTTTGCCGGATATCGACACCTGGTTGATGCGCTGAACATCGCCATCACGCACGGCGAGAACCTGTGGGACTGGCGACTGTTCCTGGACGTCGTAAAGAACGACGCCGTGGATATCGCCATGATCGACGCTCACCACGTCGGCGGAATCGACGGCTTCGTGAAGGCTGCCGCAGTCTGTGATGCTGCGTTCCGCCCTGTGGTCACCCACCTGTCTCCAGAAGTTGCGGTGCATCTAGGTGCATCGGTGCCGAACTGCACGCTGGTCGAGTACATGGACTGGTCGTTCGGGTTGTTCGAGGACACGAGCCAGATCAACGCCGAGGGACGCATGATCGTCCCGCAGAAGCCCGGCTTTGGCGTGACCCTCAATGAAGAGTTACTCAAACGAGGCATCAAGGACTGACCCTGATCTACGGATCAGTCCGGCCCGTGTATCATCCGAGCCACTATGCCAAGTGACAGGGTGCAACGACAGATCGAGTTGCTGCTCGATCAAGCCGAGGCGGCACTAGCCGCTTAGGACTGGCGCGCCGCGTTACAAGCTGCAGAGGCTGCACGAGGGTTCGACCCCGATAACGCAGACGCGGCAGCATTCGTAGCCGCGGCGGAACGCGCCATCAGCGCAAGCTTCTCCCTCACCCGATCCCGCGGCAAACATCCCTCTTGATGACGGCTCTTCGAGTGCCTCAGGGCACGTAGAAACCACATCCACAACCTCGTTTGCAAACAACCGCTACAAAGTCGGAAACCTCCTCGGAGAAGGTGGCAAAAAGCGCGTCTACCTCGCCCACGACACCCTTCTCGACCGCGAAGTCCCGTTCGCCCTCATCAAGACCGAGGGCTTTGACGAAACATCCCGCACCCCGATCACTCGAGAGGCCTAGGCCATGGGACCGCTGGTGATGCCCCCCAACATCACGCGCGATATGGGCATGACGCCGCTAACGGAGTGCATCTTGCGGCGTCGGGAGGTGCTCAAGGCGTAGATACCTCCTTTCGAGTCCGCCAATCTTTCCCGTAGCCCGGTAAAATCCGATCAAAACACTCGCTCAGATTCAATCCCGGAGACAACCTCTATGTCCGTGACCCTTGACTGGTTTGGCTGCACGACCTACCGGCTAAATATCGATGGACTGATCGTGTTTCTGGACACTTTCATGGATAGGATCTCAAGCGCGCCGGACAACGGCGCGACTTCTGCCGATATCAAAGAGGCAGACTTCGCCATCATCGGTCACAGCCACATGGACCACATCGCCGGGGCCGACATCATCGCCAAGAACACCGGTGCCAAAGTGATCGGTTCGTTCGAGACGGCACGTGTTCTCAGGAAGGCCGGTGTGCCAAAGGATCAGTTACTCCCGTCCGCCGGTGGTGAGTTACACCAGTTGAATGATGACGTGAGCGTGCGGGTGTTCCCAAGCCTCCATTCCTGCATCTGGTCCACCGCCGAACCATCTGGAGTGTCGTTAACTGGTGATATCGGTGTCTCATACGGAGAACGCGCCGAGCGCCTTGCAGCACAACGCGGCGACGGTGCGCCACTGCCCGATGATCTGGCAGCCGAGCAGAATGAACTCGATACCCGTCGCATCGGTAGCAGTAACGATGGCGGCGCTCTGGATTACCTGATCGAGACGCCGGACGGAACAATCTTCTTCCAGAACAGCATGGGCTTCTGGAGCGGGATCCTCACAGGCATCCGTGCGGACGTGGCGATCATGGGCTGTGCCGGGCGCGGCAATATCGATGGCGAGCCGATTCAGGGCTCCGTGGAGGAGTATGTGGCCGCAGTAGCCAACACCGTGGCCCCGAAAAAACTTGTGCTTGGGCATCACGACAATTGGGCAGGCGCTGTCGATGCACCGGACCTCACGGACATCGAACCCATCCGTGCGGAACTTGCGCGATCGGTCCCGTTTGCCGAGGTGATTGAGCCGGGATACCAGGACGGAATGCGACTCCTGTAGAAGTCGTTCTGGTGCCGATAAAAAAGTCACAGACGGTCGGCGACTTAACGCTGAAATATGTTGACTTCGGATCCGGTGATCCGCTGGTGCTACTGCACGGCTTCTCCGGGAACTGGCGTTCGTGGTCGCAAGAGATCGATATCTTGTCGCACCGTTGGCACGTAATCACACCAAGTTCTCGCGGCCACGGCGGCTCATCTGCTTCCTCCAATGGCGAATACGGATACGACGTTCGGGTGGCCGACGCGGCCGCGTTCATCAAGTCGATATCGGATACGCCGGTCGTACTGGGCGGCCACTCAATGGGCGGAGCCACAGCAGCCGGCGTCGCAGCTCTTCATCCCGAGCTTGTGCGAGCGCTCGTTATTGAAGACCCGCATGTCCGGGTCGACTTCGTAGAAATGATCGCCCCGTTAATCCGGACTCGTGAGCTGCTGAGACGCGGACCGCGCTTTACCGATCTCGTGAGTCAGATTCATGCCGAGAACCCAAACGTCAATGCAGCGCCGTACGTTTGAGCGCCACCAAACAGATCCTCATGGACCCTGAGGCGTACACAGCCTTCATAGAAGAAACGACGTACGACAGGTTCGATCCGAATACCGTGCTGGCCGACATAAAGTGCCCCACGCTCCTGATGCAGGCCGACGCTGAGCGGGACGGTATTGTCAGCGATGAAGTGGCATCACGCATGCAACGAATCATCCGGGAGTGCACACACGTCAAGTTCGCAGGGACAGGCCACAACCTCCACGAAGACGCGCCAATCGAATTTCGCAGAACGCTGTTCAATTTCCTAGACACGATCTAACGCAGCATAGTCCCGGCCACACAAGTGCGAGATCCTCACGCAGAATCTCTCACTGAAGACTTGATTTCACGCCCACTTGGGGCCATCCTGCGCCACGTCTACTAATGTCTATGAAGGCAGGCACGGCCACGAACAGAAAGCAGGAACAACCGATGATAGTCACGGACGTCAAAACTTGGGCAGTGGCCAACCCTCCGCCCCATTTCGGTGGCCCATTCTGGGTCTTCGTGAAACTCACCACCGACAATGGCATCGTCGGCTACGGCGAGGCTTACGGTGTTCCGTTTGCTCCGGCCCGAGTCTGTGAACTGATCGAAGACGTGGCGGAACGCTACGTGGTCGGCAATAGCCCCTTCGAGATAGAGCGCATGTGGCGGTCGATCTACGGCAGCGGCTTCAACCAGCACCCGGAGTTCACCGTAGGCGGCATTCTGAGCGCGCTCGAGATTGCCTGCTGGGACATCGTCGGCAAGGCGCTTGATCAGCCGGTTTACAACCTGCTGGGCGGCAAGTTCAACGAGCGGCTCCGGTCCTACACCTACCTGTACCCGGACACCACTAACCCTGACCAGATGGCGGTTGCCGACATCCACGGCGACCCGGACGAAGCGCCAAAGCGAGCCATCCATTACATGGAAATGGGATTCACTGCAGTCGGGTACGACCCGGTGATGCCGATGGGTGACCCACGGCAACTTTCGCTTGAAGAGCTCAGCAACGCAGAGTTAGTTACAAAGAACCTGCGAGAAGCCGTCGGCGACAAGGTCGATCTCCTCGTCAAGACGCACGGCCAGATGACCACGTCCAGCGCTATTCGGCTGGCCAAAAGGTTGGAGAAGTACGACCCGCTCTGGTTTGAGGAGCCCGTCCCACCGGAGAACCGTGACGAGATGGCACGCGTCGCACGCATGACGACTATCCCGATCGCGACCGGTGAACGTCTGGTGACCAAATACGACTTCTGGGACCTGCTCAGCAAACAGGGCGCGGCGATCCTCCAACCGGCGCTCGCACGCGTCGGCGGCATCCTTGAGGCGAAGAAGATCGCCGGAATGGCGGAAGCGAACTACGTCCAGATGGCCCCGCACCTCTACACGGGACCCATCGAGGCGGCGGCGAATATCCAGGTCGCTACCTGCAGCCCCAACTTCCTGATCCAGGAGAGTATCCAGAACTTCACCGGCTTCTTCGCCGACATCCTGAAGAAGCCGATCCAGTGGGAAGACGGATACATCATCCCGCCGACGGACCCGGGCATCGGCTACGAGCTGGATGAGGCCGTCGTAGAGGCGAACCTGTACGAAGGCGACGGCGTGTTCCCACCGATGGGACCGCGCGACTAGGCGCTCACAAACGACGATTGTTCATGCGCACGGGCGGAGCTTACTCCGCCCGTGTTCGCGTCACGGCATGTTCTAGCTCACGCCTCTACAGCGTTGAGGCAAACACACCCTCCATCTTCAAACCCACCCTGAGGCTCTCGAAGGGCGGGAGTTGCCGCGGTCAGGGTCGCTCTAGCGCGTAGCCCGCGTCCCAGATGCGCGGCGACGGCGTATTGCCATACGCGCCTACCATGTTGGTGCGATAACCATAGCCCCGGTGTCATCGAGGAATAGTGGTAGCCGGAGCAGCCCCCTTCGTAGTTCGAAAGTAGAGGGGTCCTGTCGTGACAGGCCAGGATAAGCGCCCCGCCGGCTCAGTCCCCGCCCGGGCTCTCCGCCATACGCCGCAAATCGGCGCTATTCAGCGCACGTAGCCGGCTGTCGATTCGCATCGAGTCGGGCTTGCGCAGTATCGGGAACATGAACGCCGAGGACAAAACCGTGGCCAACCCCAGAATTGACGTGACCAAGATGGCCGTCTGGGAATCATAGGTCTTTGCAATGAGTCCGACGTTGATCTGTCCGATCGGCCCCGCGCCTATGAACACCGCCACGGTGCCCATTACCCTCCCACGCATTTCGGGCGACGCGGCGGACGCCATGATGGTGCTCTGCATAGTTCCAAAAGCGGACATTCCGAATCCGCCCATAAACACAATCGCGAAGCTGACCCAATACCAGTGCGATTGTGAGAACAGAAGTATCCCAACAAGGAAAAGCATGGACCCGTACAGGTAAATGCGGGAGTAGTGACGGGGCATGGCGAACGTGGCGATTAATGTGGCCCCGAATACGGAACCAAGCCCCTCGACGGAGTTAAGTAGCCCCACTAAAACATCGCCGACTTGAAGCGTTTCACGAGCAATAATCGGCTGTTGGCTCATGTACGGGAACGCGAAGACGTTCATGAGCAATGTCACTATTAGCGTACCCACCATAAGTTGGCTGACGCGAATATATCGAACGCCGTCCATAAGGTCCGCCAACACCCCGGCGCCGGACGTTGTCACCTTTGGACGCTCGTAACGCAAAGTAAGTGCCACGAGGCCCGCTATAGAGAACAGAAAAATTCCGGTTATGTACGCGCCTTCAGGGCCTACGGTCGCCATGAAAATTCCGCCCGCAAAAGGACCAATGATCCTGCTGAGTGCGTTCGTAGCGGAGTCAAGGCTCATAGCTCGTCCAAGTCGGTCCCGATGGACAAGCTCGCCGATCAGGGTTCGTCGTACCGGGAACTCGGATGCCCAGACGATACCCGCCAGAAATGTTGCTACCGCCAGGTGCCAGTAAACCAACAGGTCAGCCATCAGCAAAATCGCCATCACGGCCGCTATGACCGTCTGAATAAACAGACCAGTGACCAGGAAGTGTTTGCGGTTTAGACGGTCAGCTATGACCCCGAGTCCCACACCGAAAAGCATCGGCGACATTCGGAAGAAGAATGTCAGAGACACCAGAAATGGGTCGCCGGTCATGTCCAGGGCGATCAGCGCTATGACCAGCGTGTCAAGCCAACGCATCGTCCCGCCGAACGCGCCTATGGCCCACAGACGCCTGAATTGCGGGTTCTTGAACACGGGTAATGAGCGACCTGATGGGTCGAAGCTGGCGTTATCGGACGTTATTTCGTCGCCTCACCTTAGAAGAAACGAACCGGATCATGTCGGGCTAGCGTCCGCTTCATCGCCGTTCGCCCATATGCCGCGCTCAGCGTCACGCGCAGCGGTCTCCGCAGATAGCAATTCCGAGTTGTAACGATCGTTAAACGGACCGGGCTGGTAGCGGGCAATCCCACCGGCGAGCAGTGCTGCGTTGACCATTATGTTGTCCACGTAGACGTACCGCAGCAACCGGCTCTCGTCGTCCGTATCATCACCGTCGCGCTCCAGCGTCACGGTGGCTCCTTCCACCCAGTTTTGATTGGTCAGTTGTGCGGTCCGGAAGTAA
>CAUZRH010000089.1:0-6500 GCA_963582115.1 Dehalococcoidia bacterium | reverse complement strand
AAGACGGCACACCTCCAACGCGCCCGACCTCACTTTCATATCTGGTAGACCACAGACACGCCCCTTCAGGTAAGGTCCGTCACCACGGATTCAGGCCTGATGTATTGAAGGACAAATTAAATGCCACGATTCGACGGCAAAGTCGCACTGATCACCGGGGCCGCCAGTGCGGTCGAAGGCGAATTGATGGGCTTCGGCGGTCGTGCCGCGTGGCGAATGCTGCGTGAGGGCGGTCGTATCGTGATTGCCGATATCGACGATGAGCGGGGCGAACGCGCAATTGCCCAGATGCGTGACGAGGGCCTGGATGCGGCCTACGTCCACCTCGACGTGACCGTCGAACAAGACTGGGGTGCGGCAGTCGACAAAACCCTGTCGTTGTATGGGCGTCTGGACATCCTGGTGAACGTCCCCGGTATATCCGATCGCGGAGCAATCATCGACACAGACGTCGACACCTGGCAGAAGGTGATGGACGTATCGAGCCGAGGGATGTTCCTCGGCGCGAAGTCGGTAGCGGCAGCAATCAAAGACTCCGGCGGCGGCGCAATCGTCAACGTCGCATCTATGGCGGCGCGCTACGGTGGGCCATACGGGGCGGCCTACGGATCGTCGCGTTCGGCCATCGTCGCATTCGGGCGATCTGCTGCAGTGCAGTTCGCGCCGATGGGCATTCGCGTGAACTCCGTACTGCCGGGCTGGACCCACACTCCCTTCACTGACCAGATATTCAACGACGCCGATGCCAGTGCGACCCGTATCGAAAGAACGCCGCTCAAGCGATGGGGCGAGCCTGAAGAGGTCGCCGCCGGGATCCTGTTCCTGTGTTCCGACGACGCCTCATTCATCACCGGCACTGAACTGGTGATCGACGGCGGAGTTACCGCCGCCCTGAAATAAGTCAGTTCAACTCAACCCGCGTTCTTCAGCACCTGTTCAAATACCTCTAGCGCCTTCTCCGTGAACAGGTCCATGTTCTCGGCACGGTCTGACTTCCCGGTCTCCAGCGTCTCGGCGTGTTCTGACGGACCAGTAACCGCAAGGCATGTGTGGCCCGCGTCATCGCCGTAGCGATTCCCGGTCGGTCCGGCTGCACCTGTCTCGGCGAGTCCCCAGGTTGCGCCGAGTCGCGTTCGCGCAGCATTCGCACAGAGCAGAGCGAACGGCTCGCTGCTTGAGCGGACGCCCGGGTGGTCATCCAGGTCGATCTGGGCGAATGCGTCTCTCGCTGCGCCGGTGTAGACCACCATCCCGCCCGCGTAATAGGCAGAAGCTCCCGGCACCGCCAGCAGCGCCGCCGACACCAGACCGCCCGATGACGATTCAGAGACGCCGACGGTCTCCCCGCGTTCTTTGAGCAGCGTGCTGATCGACTCAGCCAATTCTGCAATTCGTGTCATATCGTCCTCCTGATGTGCCATCACCGGGTACCAACCCTGAGATCGGCTTGAAGTTCTTGAGGCATCCTAACGATTTTCAGGAGACCGCCCCACCCTCTTCACAACGGCCCTTCCAGATGTATGATCCCGCCATACAGTCCTGAACTAGCTCAACACGCATATCACGGAGACGAAAAAGATGTCCACACGCCCAATCACCGACAACGCCTCACGGGTGATGGTCGAGCAACTCGTAGCGTCCGGCATCGAGTACGTCTTCTACAACTCCGGTTCCCGGGAAGCCAGGTTCTTCGACTCCCTGCACGCCAACCCTGACATCCAGGGCATCCTCTCCCTTCACGAAGGCATAGTCACCGCCGCGGCCGGTGGCTACAGCCAGGTCAAGGGCGACCCCGCCGTCATGGTCGTCCACCTCGGCGCAGGTCTCGCCCAGTGTCTTGGACAGCTCATTAACGTCTGGGCCGCCCAGCTTCCAGTTGTGGTCATCACCTTTGCCGGCGACACCGGCAGCTTTGCAGATCGCGTATCACTGGACCTTGGGCACACCTTTGGGCCGACCTCTATTGCAGCGCCATTCGTTAAAGCAAGCTGGGCAGTTATCGAGCCGGAAGGTCTCCCGCAAGCGTTTGAACGAGCCATCCGTGTGGCCAAAACGCCGCCGTTCGGACCGGTGCATCTTGCAATCTATGACCACATGCTGGAAGACGAACTTGTGACGACGAACATCATCGAGGGCGCAATTCCTGAGATCCGCGCCGGGTACCCGTCCGATGAGGATGCCGAGGCGATTGCGGCCGCACTGGATGAGGCCGAGCGTCCCATGATTTACGTGGGCGACGGCATCTGGAAGAGCGGCGCCGAGTCCCAGATCATCGCCATTGCAGAGCACTACGGGGCGAGCGTCGTAACCGGCTTTGACGACGCTCGTGGCGTCCCGATCACGCATCCGCAGCATTGCGGGCGGATCGATCTCGCGGCTGAGTCAATCAAACCGGACCAGATCATCTGCTTCGGCATCCGCCACCAAGGTAACGGCAAGGCGGAAGACTTCGATGCCTTCGCTACGGCAGAGCGCATCATCTCCGTCGGTGGCGGCGTAGCTAACTTCCAGAATCTCCCCGGACTCTCGCTCGAAGTCCTGGCCGACGAATCCCGAACTCTTGAACGGTTACAGGTGCTCGCTGACAAGGGAGCACCGGCGTCAAAGTACGACGCACGCCGGGCCTCCGCACGTAGCCATTCCACAGCGCTGCGTGACCAGCGCCGCGCTACAACCGGATGGGCACCCCAGAAGGCGGGACAGGTCCGACCGATAGTCCTGCTTGAGGCGATGGACGCAGCGCTTGAGAACGTCGGCGGCGGCATCATCACCACGGAGCAGTTCGCTGCGCCGTTTGACTGCATCCCGGCCAAAGAAGGCGGCGGCAACATCGTCTACATCCGCCCGGCAGGTGGTTCCGAAGGTTACGGAATTGGCGCAGCAATAGGAGCGAAACTCGGAGCGCCTGACACTCCCGTTATCGGGCTAGTCGGCGACGGGTCAACCTTCTACCACGACTCCGGTCTATGGACAGCCGTACACCACAACATCCCCGTGCTCTACATAATTCCCAACAACGGCGCTTACGGCGTCGTTGCGGGTGCATTTGGAGCCGCCGGAGAGGTGATGACCGACACCGGTGAGTACGCCAGCGTGGCCCTTGAAGGGATCGACCCCGTGGTCATCGCAAGCGGCTTCGGCATGGACGGCGTGACCGTCGACGACGAGTCGAAGGTCGCAGATGAGATCGCACGTGGGCTGGACATCGTGATGAACGAGAAGCGGCCCTACATCCTCGACGTCAAACTTCCGCTTGGCCTGCCGCAGGGCGGAACACCGGCAGAGGTCTGGAAGTTCGCCTAGGCGACAGCTGCCCCCTCCTGATACAGGAGGGGTTTCGGGGGTGGTTATTCCACGGGCGTCTTGAGTTCGCTGGTGGACGTAATCCCTGTGACCAATAGCCAACGTTGGAAAGTCGGGAGATCCTTTGCCTCGGACTCAGTATGGCAGTAGCTACCAGTTACCCACCGAGCGGGCGGAGCAAGCCACGCCCCTACCCGACGCGCTCGATCATCCCGCTCAAATAGCGCGCCTGCCCTGCGTGCTGCGTGTTATCGCTGATGACGCTAACAAGGCGCACTCCAACCGACACCGGCGGATCGTATGAACGATCGATGATCCGATCCAACTCGGGACCATCCACACCTGCAAGATAAGCCCGTGTGCGATCGACCACTGCGTCGTGATAGCCCAGCAACACCGCACTATCGGCGTTCAAAGCAGCTACCTCTGCCGGACCGTCGCCCTGGCCGTTGATCGCCGTATCGGCGTCCATCCCAAACTTACCCGCCCAGCCCTCGGTAACCCACGCCTCGTCATTCCCGGTGGCAGCGGCCAGATGCCCGTCCTGGATACGCGTCAGGTGCCAGATCAGCCACGCAATCGAGTTCGAACCTTCTTCAGGTCGATACGAAAGTTGCTCACTGGATAGCCCATCGGCGGAGCGATGCACAAGTTCCTGGATCCGTGTATAAGCATCGATGAGTATTTCGTTTGCTTCCAAAGTCCTGCTCCCGTAGTTACGCAGTCCATACCCTGATCGTAGCGCTGAGGGCTCGTCAATTCGGTATCAGGATAACGGTGCAAGGTCCGAACGCTCACATCGTTCCGATATCGTCGGTGCATCGGTGCCGGTACTGTGCCATTATTGCGTTCGCCCGCTTGCAACAGCCCTATAAATCAAGACCACACGTCTGGACCCTCAAGATCAACCTCTTCCGAAGGAATCGAACCAGCCCCGAGTCGGAAACTCCGAAAAAGGGCAAGATTTTCTACGGTTGGTGGGTCGTTGGCGCCGCAGCAATGACCAACGGCACAGGCGGAGCGCTCCAGTGGCAGGGCTTCACGGTCTTGTTCCTCCCCGTCAGCGAGAGCCTTGGTCTTGGGCTCGGGGCGACGGCGCTGGCTTTTGGACTCGCCCGCGCCGAGAACGGCGTGATCGGTCCACTCTCCGGATGGATGATCGATAAATACGGCGTCCGGCCGCTGATGTTCGCAGGGACGATCATCGTCGGCATCGGCTACCTGCTCCTGTCACAGGCCGAGAACTTCATAACCTTCCTCGTGGTCTACATCTTTGTGATCTCGATAGGCGCGTCAACCAGCTTTATGCAGGCGACGACCGCGGGTATCAATACGTGGTTCATTCGCAAGCGTGGGCTGGCCATGTCCATTAACGCCGCCGCGTTCAGACTTGGCGGCGCTGCGATGGTGCCAATTCTGTCCGTGTTCGTGCTGAAGTACGGCTGGCAGGACGCCTCCATCGGAATCGGACTGATGATGCTGTTCTTTGTAGCTCCCATGGCGTTGGCATTCCGTCGGTCTCCCGAGGCATACGGCCTAAACCCGGATGGCGATCCTGACCCGCAGCCGATCGACGTTACAGTTAATGTCGCCGGAAACGCCACAAGTGACGCCGGGCCAGCAATCGCGACCTACGACAGTTGGACCACTAAAGAGGCGCTCAAAACGCGGGCCTTCTGGGTACTGTCCGTCGGCACCATGCTCCGGATCGCCGCCCACGGAACGATCTTTGTACACATGATCGCGATCCTGGACTGGAAGGACATCGACCGGCAAACGGCTGCAAATATGGTGGGGCTGCTGGCCCTGGTAGCCGTGCCGCTCATCCTTCTGGCCGGATATTACGGAGACCGCATAGGCCGAATAAAGATACTGGCGCTCGGGTATGCGATGTCTGCGATCAGCCTCTTTCTTGTGGTCTTCGCACAGGGAACAGTCCCGCTTTTCCTTGCCCTGCTGCTCTTCGCTGGCTCAGAGGCCGGGAGTTCTCTCAACTGGGCGCTTGTTGGCGACCTGTTTGGCAGGAAGAGCTTCGCAACCATCAGGGGGATGATGGCCCCGCTCTACAACAGCGTCCTCATGATCGGCCCGGTCGCGGCGGGATTCCTATTCGACTGGACGGGAACCTACACCCCGGTGCTCATCGCTGGCGGAGTGTTGATGCTTGCGGCCGCTGCCGTGTTCCTGAAGCTGGAGGCCCCGGTCAAACCGACTCCTGAGGTTCAACAGGGACAACCGTCAGACTCCTAGCTCTCCATCTGGTCAGAGCGGTCGACCATGATCTCTGGCACTAGACACATGCCCATGATGGAAGGCCCGGGCAAGGTCAACTCCCAACTCTCCTGTCTTATGGATAGAGCGCCCGAAGCCCTTTTCTTTCACTCGGCATCCGCCGACGATACAGGCAAGAACCGCACCGGAAACACCAACTTCAGGCCAGGATCACCAGGCATTGCCGCTTCCGTGATCGCGAGATCGCCAGGTCCCAAGTTCAACTAGCGAAAGAAACTCCGCTACAAGCTGGTTGAACGCCATCGGTTCTTCGATATTGACGGCGTGTCCGGTCTGCGGGACCACGGCCATTCCTGCGGACGGAACGGTGCGCTTCAGAAACAGCCCCGGCTCCAGGCAAGGTTCATCCTCGTCGCCATTTATGACGAACATCGGCACATGCAATTCACGCAGTTCTGCCTCACGCGTGTACATAGACGGGCGCGTGCCCTGAAATCCTCTGAAGGTGTTGGCCGAACCTTTCGCCGAGTGCGACATGAACAACTCTTCGAATCGGGCGTATCCCTTCGGATCTTTATGCCTGAAGCGCACCCGTGTGTCGCCGGTCGAGTAGGTCCGCAATGCCGCCATGCCTTCGGCGTCCATCTGGTCGGCGTAGGCCGCAGAGTTGGCGTGGAACTTCTCTACATCGTCCGAGCCGCTGCCGGCGCCGGCAACGATCAGCGAACTTGCCATTTCCGGGTGCGTGAGTCCAAATCCGATCGTCGTGTAAGCGCCCATCGATAGTCCGGCGATATGGGCCTTTGCAATTCCCAGGTGATCCAGCAGTCCTTTAAGATCGGCAACTTGCTGCTGGTGCCCGTACACATCGACCGACTCCGGTACGTCCGACGGCGTGTAGCCACGTGCGTTGTAGACAATCACCCGGTACTTACGGGCGAAGTAGTTCACTTGCTGATCCCAGC
>CAUZRH010000088.1:0-6551 GCA_963582115.1 Dehalococcoidia bacterium | reverse complement strand
AGCCGAACGACGACGTGCCGCACGGGCTCGACGTGGTGCAGGCGCACGAAACCGGTCCGCAGTGTTCTCCCAGAACCTTCCCAAGGAGCTGAAGAAGCTCAGCGTGATGGCCGGCGGAACCGTGGCAATCCTGGCCGTGCTGACCGTGGTTCTGGGCTAGACGCCCTTAATAAACAGGAACCCTCCCGGACCGGATCCCCGCCTGACAAAAGACCTTTCCTGAGCGTTCCCCCGTAGGCGGTGTTTCCCTGTACCCGGCATTTCAAGAATTCGGCTAGGCTAGACGTAATGTCAACCACCGACGCCAAGACATCGGAGAAACCAGCGGTCCGTAAGCGCCGTTTCTCCAGCCGGCTCTCAGCCGTCCCACTTTCGCCGGGCGTCTACCTCATGCGGGCCGAGTCCGGCGAGATCATCTACGTCGGCAAAGCGTCCGTATTGCGCAATCGCCTGCGCTCCTACTTCGGCAGTAACTCCGGCCACGACAATAAAACACGCAACCTTGTGGCCCGTATCGCTGACTTTGAGTACATCGTCACCGAGTCTGAGCAGGAAGCCCTTCTCCTCGAAAATAGCCTGATAAAACAGCACAAGCCCCGCTACAACATCAGGCTGAAAGACGATAAGACCTACCCCTACATCAAGATCGACGTCAACGAACCGTTCCCGCAGGTGTACGTCACCCGGCGCACCGCCAACGACGGCGCTCGTTATTTCGGCCCGTTCGCCAGCGCAGGCAGCGTTCGAAAGACCCTTGCCCTGCTCAAACGACTGTTCCCGTATCGATCTTGCACAAAAGCCATCACCGGCACAGACGATCGCCCGTGCCTGGACTTTCACATCAAGCGTTGCGTTGGCCCCTGCATCGGAGCAGTCGACGGCGACGAATACATGAACGTCATCAATCAGGTCGTCATGTTCCTGGAGGGCGATACAAAAACTATCGTCAAAGGACTCGGTAGCGAGATGATGGTGGCATCGGACGCGCTGGAGTTCGAGCGCGCCGGGGCACTCCGTGACCAGCTAAAAGCGATCGAGCGCGTATATGAGGGCCAGAAGGTTCTCACCATGACCGGAGAGAATCTGGACGTTATCGCTCTGGCCGGCGATCGGGATGAGGCATGGGTTGAGGTGTTCTTCGTTCGCCGTGGCAATCTGATCGGACGGGATCACTACATCATGTCCGGCACCCGTGACGAAGACACGTCCGGCATCCTTACCCAGTTCATCAAACAGTTCTACGACTCCGCATCGCACGTACCGCGCCGTGTGCTGGTGCCGGAAGAAGTTGAAGACACAGAGATAATCGAATCCTGGTTGTCGGAACGCCGAGACGGCCCCGTAAACCTGTCTGTCCCGAAGCGCGGCGAGAAGCGACGGCTGCTGGATATGGTCGCCCAGAACGCTGCCGAAGGACTTGAGCAGCTCAAGCTGAAGTGGCTGTCCGACTCAGACGTCATGGAGTCGGCAATGCAGCAACTTCAGGAGGAGCTAAGCCTCCCCCGGCTCCCACAACGCATAGAGTGCTACGACATATCGCACATCCAGGGTACAAACACCGTCGCATCGATGGTGGTGTTCGAGGACGGCAAACCGAAGACGTCCGATTACCGACGCTTCAAGATCAAATCTCACGACAAGAACGACGATTTCGCATCGATGCGTGAAGTGCTCCGAAGACGATTCTCTCGACTCCAGAAGGCGGTCGAGGCCAGGAACTCCGGAGAGAGTTCAGAGGGCCCAAAGAACCCAGATAATCCAGAAAGCCCGGGCAAAAACGACTCTTTCGGCATCGTCCCCGACCTGGTGCTTATCGATGGCGGCAAGGGCCAGCTGAGTTCCGTGTTGCAGGTAATGCTCGAACTGGGAATAGAGGGCGTTCCACTGGCCAGCCTCGCCAAGCAGGAAGAAGAGATATTCATCCCGGATTCACCTGAACCCTACATCCTCACCCGTGGATCGCAGGGTCTGTTTCTAGTTCAGCGAATTCGTGACGAGGCGCATCGTTTCGCAATTACGTTCCATCGCAACCTTAGGTCAAAGAGCGCACGCCAGTCCGCACTGGACCTTGTGCCGGGGATCGGCCCCAAGCGAAAGCGGCAGCTCGTACGACAGTTCGGTTCGCTCAAAGGGATACGTGAAGCGTCGCTCGACGATCTCGCTGCTTCCCCCGGAATGACACGCAAGCTTGCGGAGCGCGTCAAAGAGAATGTCTGACCTGCACCCTCTTCACGTGAACTCGGAAAAAGATAATCCTGGCGCCCGATGTTCGCTCTGAGTTTTACCGGCCCCGAACGGGTCGAGCTGGTAGACCGCCGTGCGCCGCGTATCGTGGACGATGCCGATGTGATCGTTCGCATGACCACGACCGCCATCGGACCGCGTGATCTTGCCCGGTATGCCGGGTATGTTCCTTCTTCTGACACGATCCCCGGAGCAGAGTTCTGCGGCATCGTGGATGAAGTGGGCGGCGATGTATCGGCAATTGATCTCGGCGACCTTGTGACCGTGCTTGGGGTTTTTGACGTCTCTGAGACGGCGAAAGAACGTCTGGGGTTTGGTTGGAACGGACTGGACGGCGGACAGGCGTTGTTTGTCCGAGTTCCCGATGCGAATAACTCCCTGATTAAGGTTCCAACCGCAGCTATCGAGGAACGGGCGCTGCTTCTTGGAGATACCTACGGACTGGGTGCATCAGCCGCAGCGGAAGCGATCGAGGCTCTGAGGGACGACACGTCACAGGTCTGCGTAATCGGCTGCGATCCTTACGGGGCATCGGCTTTGATCGCGCTGGGAGCCTCCGGTACGGACGGCATGATAGCGCTGGACGATGAAGAGCGACGGCTGGGTCTCGCACACAGGCTTGGGGGTACGACGTTCAACACTTCTGACAAGAACGTCGCCGATGCGGTACGAGAGACCACGGGCGGTGACGGGCCCGGCGCAGTGATCATTGGAGCTGGAGTCGATTCGTCCCAAGTGGAGCTTGGGCTGAGACTTGTACAGCCCGGGGGAACCGTCGTCATGACAGAACCAGATCTGCCGGGCTGGCAGTTTCCGGAGTTCGCTAATGAGCTCGGTATCAAGATCCGGGCGGCGGCTCCTCCGTCCCGTGCCGATGTGTCGAAAGCGATGCTGGATCTCTGGGGCGGTACGTTAGAGCTTGGGCCGCTTGTGTCGCACGTCATGCCGTTGATCGATGCGGAGCGCGGATACGCCCAGCTCCATACGCGGGAACGCGGTGCACACAAGATCCTTCTGAAGATGTAGGGGTCTGGCCGACTAGAGCGCCGTCGGCCCGCTTCCACGGGACAGGTTTCCCCGCCGTTCCTGGAGCACCTGGATTATTACGTCCAGGCTGGCGATCGACTCCGGAAGGGATATCCGACCTCCGGGGAACACGACCTCTATGCGAGGCTCCCCGATGTCTTCGGGCGCAGCGGTCATCTCTGCAGGCGTCGGCAGCCCCTCGTCCAGTAAGCCCGGTATATCCAGAAAGCCCAACCCGGAACCCGCGCTGGACCCGGGAGGGGTAGACGACTGCTCCGACTCCCACGAGCTACGGGATCGATCCGGTCCTACCGCCGGAGGCAACAGGGGCAATACGTCTTCAAACACACGCGCGACGACCGCCAATCTGCGCTCTATGTCCATGCGACTTGCGCCGGTGATGTCCTCCAACAGAAGGGCCATCCGGGCGCGGTCCGGAGGTAAACCATCGAGACGGCCCGCAATCTCCATAAACAAGGGCACCGATGTCGCCAGGTCTCTACGCGCCATTGATGACTCTTCGGGCGTCAGCGGGTTCACGGCGCGCAGGCCATTACGTGTAAGACGGATGGTTCCACGCCCCTCGGCTATTCCCCAGATACGCATTGCGCCAATCCGAGCGCCGAAGCCACCACCACGGTCGCTCATCTGTAGCGCGCTTGCCAGTGTCGCCCGGGAAACAGATCCCATGAACTCCCGGGCGATACGTCGACCTATAGCGAGCGAATCATTAAGTGATGCGTCGGGATATTCGTAGAAGCTTAATTTTCCCAATATTACCTACCTAATATTGCAATCTATTCACGATCAAAGGCCGTTATATGGGCCTGAGAGCGGCTTGCACACCTAAATGGGAGTGTCACGCCAGAATCGCCAGATGAGAACCCTGACAGGGCGATAAACGGAAATACGCAGGCGTCAGCTTTCCAAACAGGAAAATTGGCACATTCCACAGTTTCCCAAGCGTGTTTGGCAATTACCCTTTGTATATGCCGCTTAACTCAGCATTATGCCGTCATATGCGCCGCTTGTCCACAAGTGTATTCCACTTCTTGCTTTCACTAAAGGCTACTTGCTGTGCCCGGGCAGCACATACGCCGTCGAGTTGCCTGTGATGCCCGGGGTACACGTATGCGTGTAGGGAAACAGGTGGGGCTTCGAGGTTATTCGTATTTGTTACCCCCGGACCGTACCGTCAGTTCACGTCTGTTCTGTTTCCGTCTGCATTCCCAATTTGCCGTGGGACGGCAAGTCTCATCTGATTAACCTGCCGGTCCCGCCGTCGAACCCACATCGGGTTCACTCTTCGATCGAGTTCAGCAGACAGAAGGGTCCTGAACGTCCAGGGTCCTTTCCGGCCAGTCCCTCTTTTCGGCCCTCACTTTCTATGACGTTCTGGATCGGCACACGGCGTGCAAATCTGACACAACTCCGACCCCCCAGGTGTGCCAGATACCGTCAATTGAAATACCAATTCAAGTCGGTAGCGCATCCACTCGGGAAACTGGAAAATTCCGGTTACGAATTCTCGCTTCTGAATAAGCTGACTCATCACCATGGCTTCCGCACTCAAACGGCGCATAAACGATCAGCCTTCATATTTGCCGCTCGATGAGCGTAATCAGAAGCATAATTGGCGTTGTACTTAGCTAATGTTACTCCGCGATGTTAGCGATCACAGGTACGAAAGTACTAGCGACGTACGTGTATCTCGCAATCGGGAAATCGCATCACCGAATATTCATAGCTGTACTGTTCGAATACATTTTGGCCCAAATATTGGTACAAAAACATTTATTAGATACGTATAATAAAGTTTTATTTATCTCTGTTTTTCACTTAAATATCCATATGATGTTGATAAATATCACAAACTGATTCTACTTGTATTCACAACAATGATTGCTCGTATAGATCTTCCCTAGAGACACCCACAATCAGGGTCGTATGCTCCCTACGAGTCCGCAGGCATCCGAACCAACCCTGTCCAACCGGTAACTACCGCCCACCCACTTTCAGCAATACCGAACGTGAGGCAGCACTTGAAGATCACCGATATAAGGACCTACCACTGCCACGACGGCCGTCGTAACTCGATCTTCCTACAGGTGTTCACCGACGAAGGTATCGTCGGGAACGGGCAGCCCTACACCATCGGTCCGGACGAGGCGATCATCGCCACCGCCGAATCCAGCAAGAACTGGTTCCTCGGACAGGATCCCTCTCGGATTGAGTGGCTTCTGCGTAGAGCGAAGAACACCATGCGTTTCCCGCTCGGCGCAGTCGAATGGTCCTTCCTGTCTGGGGTCGACCACGCGTTGTGGGACATCGCGGGCAAACGCGCCGGCGTGCCGATATACAAGCTGTTTGGCGGTCCAACCCGTGATCGGGTCCGGATATATCACCAGATCCATGGCGACACGGCCGCTGAGCAGGCCGCTGAGGCGACACAGCTGCTCTCAGAGGGATACACCGCCTTCAAGGCCTCCCTCTACCCGCCCGGATGGACAGAGATCCCCTGGCTGGCCGTTGTACGAGAGGTCGTAAACCGGGTCGGCACGCTCAGGAAAGCGGTAGGAGACCACATCGACCTCGCCGTAGACCTCCACAGCACCCTCAGAGAGCCGAGCAGAGCCAAGCAGTTATCCGAAGCGCTTTCCGACTTCAGGCTCATGTTCGTGGAGGAACCCGTACGGCCGGACTACATACCGAGCACCGCCCGACTACGCCGTGAGTTACGAGTACCACTGGCTACAGGCGAAAACCTGTTCGGCATCACGCAGTTCGCCGAGTTGTTTGATCAGGACGCCGTAGACATCATCCAGCCGGATCTCTTGGTGTGCGGAGGGTTACTGGAGGGCCGCAAGATCGCGGCGATGGCGGAGGCCAACTACGTGACGGTCGCCCCGCACAATCCGCTCGGTCTCCTATCTACCGCCCTGGGAGTCCACTACGCCGCCAGCATCAATAACTTCACGATCCTCGAGTATCACGGCGACCACAAACAGGATAAAGCCAGGTTCGTCGACGAGATGTGGGAGCCGGTCGATGGCTACTTCGAGCTTCCCACGAAGCCCGGCCTCGGCATGGAGCTCAACCTGGAGGCAATAGTCGCCAGCCCACCAAAGCACTGGAATCGCGGCTTCCCGACACAGGCAGACGGCGCTCCCGCATTCATTTAATCTCCCGATCATTTCCGAACGCTCAGAAACCGAAAGGTCGTGATTTACCGATATGAAGATCACAAAAGTCGAATGCCTGGTCGCAAGCCGCTCAACCCG
>CAUZRH010000087.1:0-6579 GCA_963582115.1 Dehalococcoidia bacterium | reverse complement strand
CCTGAAACATTGCCCCCTAACTTGCTCGTCATCGGGTCGGCGCAACAAGTCGCCGGACCACACGACAGGGCAGACGGCCCATATGCACGGGTCGAATTCACAGGGGATTATCGATATGAAACAGAGCTTGAAAATTGCGGTCGCCGGCGTCGGAGTCGGCATGGTCTCACTGGCTGGAGCCGGACTGGCCAGCGCACATTCACCGGGCGACAGCGAAGCACGCGATGAAATCACAAATCGGGTAGCCGAGATTCTGGGAATCGATGCAACAAACCTCGGCGATGCGATGGAGCAAGCCCGGGAAGAGCACCGTAGCGAAGAGATGGACGTCCGCCTGGATCAAGCCGTTACTGACAGCACGATCACCCAGGAAGAGGCCGACGAAATCCGAACCTGGCTCGACTCCCGGCCAGCAGTTCTCGAAGAACTAAAAGGCGAGATCGGGCAACACGGTCCCAGACAGAACGGCGACAACGGCGGCGGTCTTGAAGTCCATATTACGGCGCTGGTAGAGGACGGCACGATTACCCAGGCCGAGGCCGACGAAGCTCTGGCATGGTCAGAGGCCCGGCCCGAGGCGATGGACGATCTTCGTCCCGACAAGGGCGAGGGAGAAGGCCGACGTGGTCGAGGCCAGCACCAGGGCCAGGGACGTGGATTCGAGCAGCGAATCAACCCGGGTGAGGACGGCGAGATTGGTCGCTTCGGAGGCTTCAGGTTCCAGCTTCCTCCGGGATTCGATGGTGGCTTTGAGGCCCCTCCGGCCGACCCGGCATAAGACGAGCCGACTATCTAGGTCACAGCACACCCCAAACTCCTTCCTGCATGAAAAGCCCCTTCCGTTAACCCGAGAGGGGCTTTTCACGTTCGCTATGTAGTGCCAGCCTGCAACACCGCGTTTATCCTGTTGCACATGGTGAATAACCAACCTTCTAGCGGTAGCCAAAAAGGACGGAACAGCGATCGTGTCTCTGGACGTCCGGAGCGCGGCTACGCCATGGTCGCCCTGGACGGGCCGACGGATCCGGTCAATGTGGGGCACACCCTGCGTGCTGCGATGTGCTTTGACACACGACTGGTAGTGCTTGCCAATGCGGCGCCATCCATAGCTCTGGGGCGTCTGCCCACGGACCCGGGACGAACCTGGCGGCACACACCGGTCTTGAGCGTAGGTAACGTCTTCGATTCATTGCCGTACGACTGCACACCGATCGCCATCGAGCTCACGGACGATGCAGAAGACCTGGTCGACTTCCAGCACCCTGAGCGTGCTTGCTACATCTTTGGCCCAGAGAACAGTTCACTGACCGAGGAGACCTTGAATCGATGCGACACGGTCCTCAAGATTCCGGTCACCCTTCCGTTGAACCTCGCCGCCACAGTGAACGTGGTCCTATACGATCGAATGCTTAAGATGCGTCGCCCTGACCTCCGCCCCGGCGGCAACATCCAGCGAACAACTCGCTGAGACGGATAGTCCCAGAATTAAAAGGAACCTCAACTGGATAACGAATTTCAACCGTTACTGGTAATCCTGGGACTGGCGTTCGCCATGCCCATAGTCGCTGCGAAGTTTACGCGGGGACTGGTCCCAATCGCGGCAGCCGAGATCATTGCGGGGATGATATTCGGGCGCTCAGGTTTCGACTTGATCCACGAGAGTGCATGGATCGACTTCCTCTCATTGTTCGGGTTTGCGATGTTGATGTTCCTCTCAGGGTTGGAGGTGGACTTCCACCGCGTCGCCGACGCCGCACGTTGGGACAGATGGCGGCCAAGGTCCCTCCCTTCCAACCCGGTAGCATCCGGCCTAATACTGCTGGCCGGCACCCTGGGTCTGGCGATCCTTGTGTCGTGGGCGTTGTTCCGGGACGAACCATTTTCGACAGTCCTTTTCTTCGCGCTTGTGCTCTCTACGACCTCCGTCGGGGTGGTCGTGCCCACGCTACGGGAACGCGGTCTCACCAATACATCGCTAGGCCAGACCATCCTGATGTCCGCCACGCTGGCAGACTTCCTGACGGTGTTAACGCTGACCGTGGTTGCGGCGCTCATCGCCGGTTCGGTTTCCGCAGAACTCTGGCTTATCGCTGTCCTGTTCGTGCCTTTCATAATCGTCGTCACGGCCGGCACACACCTCGGGCCGGTCCGCTGGGTCCGGCACCTGATCGCCGACCTGGCTCTAGGGACGGCACAGATCAGGATTCGGGGAGCGCTCGTCCTGCTGGTGCTCTTCGTCGTGCTTGCGGAATACGTGGAGGCGGAGTTGGTCCTGGGGGCGTTCCTGGCCGGTGCTGCCGTATCGTCCCTGTCCCGCGAAGAGGGTTCAGATATGCGACAGAAGCTGGACGCCATCGGCTTCGGATTTGTCGTCCCGATCTTCTTCGTCACCGTCGGGGCAGAGTTCGACCTGAACGCCTTAAGCGGCGCAGGCTATCTGTTGCCCTTCCTACTCGTCGCAGCAGCCTTCGCAATCAAAATAGTTCCGGCCCTTCTCTTGCGTGCTGCGTACAGTTGGCGAGACTCCATCGGTGCGGGCGTACTGCTGTCCTCACGGCTAAGCCTGATAATCGCCGCCTCGGTGATCGGCGTTGAACTTGGCGTCATTGACCACGAGATGAACGCCGCCATCATCTTCGTCGCCGTTATCACATCCACCCTGGCCCCCTCGTTGTTCCTCAGAATGGTTCCATCCGTGCTGCGCCGCGGCGGATTATTCCTGGTGATCGGCGGGGGCGACACCGGAATGTTGCTGGCCGAACGACTGCGATCACCTGCGAGTGAAGCCGTCTTGATAGACACGGACCCAGCCGTGATAGAGAAGGCTCGGGCCCTCGGGATACAGGCGGTACATGGCTCAGGATTGGACCCGGACATTTTGATCCAGGCTGGTGCCGAGGACGCCGCTGGGTTTGTGGCCGTTACGCACTCAGACAGCGTCAATTTTCAGGCATGCTTACTGGCGCGTGACAGGTTTGAAATCGAAAATGTCGCGGCAGACGTTAATGACCATGACCGCGTGGCGGAGTTCGCCCGCCACGGCATCAAGACGATTGGCACGTCAATGGCGGTCGCTGTTTCGCTGGACAACCTTGTCGAGCGGCCTGACCTGTTTAGCATGCTGGCGTCCCCACATGGCATCAGCGACATCGTGCAGATAAATGTCACCAATCAAGACGTGGAGGGTCATCGTTTAGAGGACCTCCACCTCCCAGGCGACGCAATAATTCTGCTCATCCATCGTGGCGAGACCTCGTTCGTCCCGCACCCGGATTCGACGCTTGAAGTTGGCGATGTAGCGACCGTTGCGGTCGAGCAAGATTCGATTGAAGAGACGGTCTATATTCTCAACGAATCTCATGTGGTCTATCCGCGCCCACGGTAACTCTCAGGCGGATGTTTTACTTGCCGCCGCCACCCTTGTTATCGGTACTACCGGACTGATCTCCACCGTCTGAGTCATCGTTGGTGCCGGTTGAGCCTTCGCCACTATCGATCTTCGTGTCGCCCGAATTTACGGTGCACTTAGCGTCCCCAGGGTTGGCCTCACAGAATGCGCTTTTGTCGTCGTTAGAATCCGAGCCACCTGGTCTGCCGCACTTGGCATCCTCGGGCTTGATCTTGCAAAGTTCCTCCAGCGTGACGGTAGGCGGGCTGATCGGTTCGCCCTCTGTAAAGTCGCCTTTTCCGCCACCAGCCCACGCCGATGATGAATCAATGTTCAGATCATCCGGATTGAAAAGCGGATCGAATCCCTCGCAATGAGGATCTGACAGGTTCGATTCACAGAATGCTATTTTCAGGGCTATTGATTTTCCAGACTGATCGTTCCTATCGCCTTTCTGACCATCTTCTGACCCGTCATCATCCGTCCGACAAACCTCGTACAGAAGGTCTTTATCGGCCTCGCTGATTGAACCCGCAGGCACCTCTCCCAGCACGCCAATAATGCACTCGATCACGACGTCTGGCGGCAGATCCCTGTCACCGTCATCACCCCTATCTTGTGGGAAGCCTTCTTGATCGTCCTCATCAAGGCACTGCTCCTGAACCCTGTCCAGTTCTCCTGCAGATAGATCACCTTCACCGGATACCGGTCGCCCAACAACCCCGGCTGCGCAGACCAGGATGCCAGCCTCGTTATCGGCTGTGGCCTTCTTACGGATCGCCGCTATCGGGTCGGCCGATTCTTTCTGTTTGGCATCATCGACCTTACCGATGGCGTCCTTACCGGCGTCGGCGATGTCGTCGTCGTCGTCCTTGGAGACCTTGTCCGCAAGCTTTTCATATTGCTTACGGTTGTCGTTACGGAGCTTGTCGATATCAGCGCTGTCATCTAACTTGCCATCGTCAAACTTCTGCCGGGCGATCTGGTCCAACCGTTCATCAACCTCGTCTGTCTTTGCGACGATTTTGACGTCTTTCTCTCTGCCGTTCCGGTCTTTTTTGACGATCAGGACGACCTGATCCCCGGACCCGGTGTCAACTCCATCAGACTTCCCGGCGTCCGTCTCGGCGATGACCACACGCTTGTGTTCGCGCTTGGCTTTGGCATCCGGATCCGGGATCTGGTATGGCGACGGTGTTGTAGTCGGGATCGGTACAGGTGTGACCGTCGGACTTGATACCGGCGTTGGTGTGGTGGACGCGACGTTACTGCGTCCAACCAGGATCACGGTAGCCAACACGGCCAGAATGAATAAGGTCTCATTCTTCTTACCTCTGTGCATGTTCGCCTGGCATGGGCGGGATGACATATCCTCACCAATTGAGATTTACGTATCCAGTAGACTTCCGCAAACGACGAGAGAGGTCTGATGTGGATATTCCACGCACAATTGACGATCTAACGCCAGGGTGGTTGACGTGGGCGCTGAAGCAAAAGGGGACGATTCGCTACACAGCTGTGGAGTCGTTCGATTCGACAGCGGTGCCCGGTGGAGCAGTGGGTGCTACCCATCGACTAGATATGCGGTACTCGTCCTCACAGTCACAAGGTCCGGACTCCCTCATCATCAAACTTCCGAGTGCCGATGAGGCGTGGCGGGAGTTCATAAACCGGACCGGAGCCTACGAGCGTGAAACTCGGTTTTACGCCGAGTTAGTAAGTAGCCTCAACGCTCAAACCCCGACCGTGTATCACGCCGAGATGGATCTCTACGCCGGGGATCACGTCCTGTTGCTGGAAGACCTACAACACCTGAGCGCCGGGGATCAGCTTCTAGGGCTTGGTCGGGAAGAAGCCGGGGCGGCGATGCGCTATCTGGCCGCTCTCCACTCCAGTTGGTGGAACGACCGAAGACTCGACTCTATGCCCTGGTTAATGCGACCGGGTGAGGCGACGGCCTATGAACGAATGGATGCAAATTACGCCAACGGTCTCGAGTGCGGTCTGGAGCGGCTTTCCAACTGGCTCCCTTCCGGTATCGAAGATATCGCCCGCAGATTCGCCCGGGCAGTTCCATCGTTGTTCCAAGACGTCGGCGGAAGCCCTCTCACGCTTACGCACGGTGATTTCAAGATAGGGAACCTGTTCTTTTCAGATGCCGACAAAATTGTCGAAGTAACGGCGATCGACTGGCAAGTAGTCAGCGCGTACCGGGGGGCCTCAGACGTCGCTTACTTCATGTGTTGGAGCCTCAACACCGAGGAAAGGCGGCGCATCGAAACCGGGCTACTGGAGGAGTACCACGCGGCCCTCTTGACGGGCGGCGTTCCTTATTATCCTTACGGGGATTTCATCCTGGATTACCGTCGAGGTTTTTTTCGCAACTTACTCATACTCATTGCCGGCAACGGCAACATGTCAGATGAAGTTTTCGAGAGCAACTCAACCCCCGGATTGCATGTATTGTGCAACCGAATGCAGACACTGATCGACTGGGACTGCGGCGAGCTGATCCCAGACTAGCCCTGCAAATTTTCAACCTCGTCGGGCGTTAATCAGGTCCCGCCCCTACCACACAATCATTAGCTGAACTGCTAACAAGATGGAGCGTGCTCAACAGGCTGCCTCTTAACTCAGCGTCAAATTCTGGCTCATGGTCGTCATCGACTTCACCAATACCGCCTGCAGGGTCGAGAGTTGCTACCAGTTCGAGACGCGCATCAAATAATTTCTTTGATAGCGGGACTACCTGGGTTCCTTCGTTTGTCGCGGGTTCAGCTCCGAAGAACTCCAGATTGCCGCAGAAATCGAACACACTGACTGATGCACCAGGGCAATACGGTCGGCCAGGAACAAGATTCTCTTTGCCCAGTTGCAGCGCATGAGCAGATCGGACAGGGCTATTACGGTTCTTGTCTTACCTGATGACGAGCAGTGCCTTGCGGCCGTTGTCATCCTCGAAGGATGTGCCAATATTCCGTATCGCTCTCGTCTGGTAACTGCGGTTGACGATCTTCTCGCTTATCTGAGTGTTGGCGAGTTCTTTACGTGAAGAGCGTCGTTGTCTCAGTAGATCGAGTTCGTCCTTCTTGTAGAAGCCTGAAACTCTTCTCGGTGGGTACATCTGGTCGTCCCACAACCAGTGTTCGTAACCGTTTGAATAGAAGATGACGGGACGCTGTCCAAATTGG
>CAUZRH010000086.1:0-6596 GCA_963582115.1 Dehalococcoidia bacterium | reverse complement strand
CTCCAGGTAGTCGGCCCATGTCTGCGACTGCACAACGCCATTGTCGTACGCCAACTCGTCTACGCCGAGGTGGTAGATCGGCTGACCGGCTTCCCAGAGTTCAATGACCTTGTTGATGCGGGGCATGTTTGTCCTTCTGGTGGGTTAACGGATGGTCCTCTCCCTGGGAGGGAGAGGATTTAGGTGTGGGTCGCGATATGGGCGTGACGGTGATAGTTAATCACCTCCAACCCCGTCCTAGATTAGGAGGGGGGGTAAAGCCCGCCCTAGAACTCCAGCACCGACTCGCTCTCGATCTTGGACGGATCGATGTTGAAGCCAAACCCGGGTTTCTCTGAGACGGTCACGTTGCCGTCTTTGAAGTCGATGCCGTCTTCACCGAAGAAGTAGGAAGTCTCGGCAGCTTTCGGGATCAGCTCGACCAGCGGCGTGTGGATCGGCGACTGCGATGCCGAGAACGCCATTCCCTGCGGCGATGCGCCGAAATGGGCGATCGTGGTGATGTCGTATGCGGTCGCCATCGACGCTATTTTGAGGATCTCGCTCAGGCCGCCACACCATGCGATATCGGGCTGAATGATGTCCACGGCCTCGGCGTCCATCCAGCGCTTGAAGCCCCAGCGCGTGTACTCGTGCTCGGCTCCAGACAGAGGAATAGAAGTGCGTTCCTTGACCTTGCGGTAGGTGTCGATACGGTCCGGCATACCCACCTCTTCCACCCATCTAGGCTCGAACTCGGCGATCCGCTCGCACATCTTCACCGCGTAATTGAAATCCCAACTCTGCCATGCGTCGAAAGCTATCTGGACATCGGGACCAACGGCCTCTCGGACGGTTTTCACTAGTTCAATGTTGAGCTTGAGACCCTCGGGTCCGCTCATCGGTCCGTGCCGGAAGAACCACTTCTGCGCCGGGTACCCCTTCTCGGACATCTGCTGCGCCCGTTCCCGCACAAGTCCCATGTCCACGGCGTTGTAGAACAGCATGGAGGCGTAGGCGGGCATCGTCTTCTGTGTGGCGCCGCCGATGAGGCTGTACACCGGCTGGTTGAGCGCCCGTCCCTTTAGATCCCACAGGGCGTTATCGATAGCGCTAATCGCCATCATCCCCTCGCCCTGGCGTCCGTGCGCAGCGTTCCGGTGCATAACATCCCACAGGAACTCGGTAGCGAACGGATCTCGACCGATCACCAGTCCCTTGATGAGCCAGACGTGATACGCGGTGCCCGGCCACAGAGGCCCAAATATTCCGGACACGCCTTCGTCGGTGTCAATTTGAAGGTAGGTGCCCGCGACCTCGATGTGTGTGCCATCGATCTGGTTGGTACGACCGATTCGACCTCCGGTGCGGAACTCTTCGTAAACGTCCGGTGGTCGGGCCATGCGATCTTCGACGAACGGTCCGTCGACTTCCATGGCACCTTTGAGGTTGCGAAGTGTCAGGTCGGTGATCTTCATGGCGGTTTCTGTTGTTATGGGTGGTTCTGGATGTTTCTGGGCGCTATTAGGTGAACGGGTGACAGGACCGCATGTTACTCGTGAAATGGTGGGTTTGGGGGAGGTGAACCAGTGACGGAGTGTGATTGCACAACTTGACCCTTCGAAATTCTCTAGGTGATCTCGGACAGGGAGCCTATGTTCCTCCGGCATTAGGGGGCCTCCAACAACTACCCCGTAACGGCACCCTTACTCGCTGGCTGCACCAACTTGATGTACTTGCCTAGCGTGCCTCTTGTGTAGCCCGGCTCTCGGGGAGTCCAGGCTGCCAGTCGTCGCTCCATCTCCTCGTCGGAGATCTTGAGATTTAGCTCGAACTTCTCCAGGTTTAGCTCGATGGTGTCGCCGTCTTCTACGGCTGCTATCGGGCCGCCTACGTAGGCTTCTGGGCCGACGTGGGCGATCATCGAGCCGTGGGTTGCGCCGGAAAATCGGCCGTCGGTCATGAGGAAGACCTTCTCGTTCAGGCCTTGGCCGGCGATCATTCCGGTGACCTGGAGCATCTCCCGCATGCCGGGTCCACCCTTCGGTCCCTCGTATCGTATGACGATGAACTCGCCTTCTTTGACCGTGCGCTTGTTCAGCGCGTCGATCAGCTCCTCTTCCTGCTCAAACACTCGTGCCGGGCCGGACCAGGTTGCTCCGAACTGGTGGCCTGCGACCTTCAGGGTTGCGCCCTCAGGAGCGAGGTTGCCGTGCAGGGTGACGAGGCCGCCGGTATCTGACATCGGCTCGTCGATGGAGTAGATGATGGGTTCCGGCTTGCCGCTGTACGGGTAGATGTGCGTCTTTGAGTCATCCTTAACGTCCGCCAGGTTCTCTTCAAGCGTCTTGCCGGTCACCGTTATGGCGTCGCCGTGCAGGACACCGGCGTTCAGGAGTCGCTTCATCACCACGGGGATGCCGCCCGCTCGGTCCAGGTCATACATCAGGTATCGGCCGCCCGGCTTCATGTCCACCAGCAGCGGCGTTCGCATCGAGATGTCGTGTATGTCCTGCAGGTCCAGGTCGACCCCCATCTCGTAGGCGATCGCCGGGAGGTGGAGTGCGGTGTTGGTGGATCCGCCCATGGACACGACCAGAGAGACGGCGTTCTCGAATGCTTTGCGGGTCAGGATGTCGGAGGGTCGGATGTCTTCCCGGAGCAGGTGCATGACGGCGTCACCGGCGGCGCGGGATGAAGAAATTTTGCGCTGGTCGACTGCTGGCTCGGACGCGCCGCCGGGCAGTGAGAGGCCAAGTGCCTCGCCGATGCTGGACATGGTGTTGGCGGTGAACATGCCGCCGCACGCGCCCGGACCGGGGCAGGCGCGGAGTTCCATGTTGTAGAGCTCTTCGTCGTCTATCTCACCGGCCTGGTGCTGGCCGACGGCTTCAAACATGTCCTGGATCTGGATGTCTTTGCCGTTCCAGTTTCCGGGAAGGATGGAGCCGCCGTAGACGTAGACGGAGGGGATGTTGAGGCGGGCCATGGCCATCATGGCTCCGGGTTGTGATTTGTCGCAGCCGGCGACGGCGACGAGGCCGTCGAATCGCTCGGCAAAGCAGACGGTCTCGATGGAGTCGGCGATGATCTCCCGGGAGACGAGGGAGCCTTTCATGCCTTCGGTGCCCATGGAGATGGCGTCGGAGACGGTGATGGTGCTGAAGAGGAAGGGTGTGCCGTCAGCAGCGGAGATGCCTGATTTGACGGCTTCCGCAAGCGGTGCGATGCCGATGTTGCAGGGGGTGACTTCGTTGTGGGTGGAGGCGACGCCGACGAAGGGCTGGTCGATGTCTTTGTCGGAGAGGCCCATGGCTCGCATCATGGAGCGGTGGGGTGCACGGATTGCGCCTTCAGTGGTTTCCCATGAACGCCATTTGCCGGGAGCGCGCTTGGACGCACGGTTGGATGCGACGTTTCCGGGGTTGCCTGCAGGTCGGTCGGCGGTGGTCATGGGTTTTTCTTTCTTAGCCCCGGTGAGGGGCCCGGCTGGGCGGCTATTTTTTGGAGAGGTCGGTTGTTGGTCGTGGTTGCGTTGGTCTGGTGTCTTGGAGTGCGAGTGTAGGGTCATGCTTGCCCCGCCCTAGGTTGACCTTTCGAGGGCCTCAGGGTGCAGGTGAGCCGATCCCTACGGGTTTTGGTATTTGGCCACGTAGGGTACGGGGGTTGTGGACCGGGTGACAAATGTTTGGGCGCGCTAATGTGGTTGTGTGACGGACCCTTCGACAGCCTCAGGGTGGGTTTTGATCGAGTACGCCACGCGGGATCGTGATCGAGAAACCTATGCCGGATCGTGAGCGGGATGGTCCTGTGGGTTCGTGAGCGAGAAGTCCCTGTTGCGACCCGGCCCGGGTTAGCTCTTCTTCCAGGTGAACAGGTCGCTGGCCCGCTCGTACAGGTAGTCGATTTCTGCCCATCCGTGCTTGTCCGGGCCGTGGATGCCGTAGGGCGATCGCATGGTGCTATTGGCGATGATTCCACGTCGGACGAAGATCTCTTTCAGGACCGGGAGATCGTCGTGCAGGACTAGGGGGAGTATGCGCTGATAAATCGCACGAGCTCCCTCTTCATCGCCGGCTTCGAGAAGGTTCCAGATGTTCGCGTGGACATCGCCGTAATGTGATGACGGCATATTCCCGGCCTCGCCTCGACGCCATTCGTCCAGCAGCATCCTTGCGCCGAAACCGCCCATCACGCCGAGGATGTCATCGCCGGCGCTCTCGATGATGCGGGTTGCGGCCTGCAGCGGATCGGAACCCTCTTCCTTCACGTATGACAGGTTAGGCACGTCATGGGCGAGTTGCGCCAGGGTGTCGGTGGGCATGGCGTATGCGCCGCCGAAGTTCTGTACGAAGACCGGGATGTCGACTGCAGCGCCCAGTTCGTGGAAAAAGCGCAGGACCTCGGATTCGGTGGTCGGCTTGGAGTGCGGCGGCATTGCGATGACCGCGTCCGCGCCTGCGTCCTCGGCATGCTTCGCCATCCCTATGGAGTGGGCGTTTGCGATGCCGGTGACCCCGGCGACTACGGGGATTCGACCGGCGACGACGCGAACCGTGGTCTCGACTATCTGGCGTCTCTCGTCATCGGTCAGCACCTGAAACTCTGACACCATCACCGGCATCACGACGCCGTGGCAACCGGATTCGACCGTGAAATGGAGGACCGAGTCCATGCTTTTCCAGTCGATAGTTTCGTCCTCGTTAAAGGGAGTGACGGGGATTCCGTAGATGCCCCTGAATGGCGTGTGCTGTGCGGTCAATTTGTGGGACTCCGGTGGTGCTAGTCGTGGTAGGAGCGGCGTTGTGGGCGGATGGTACGGCAGGTTGCGGGTGTTGTGGGCATGTGATCAGGTTTCCTGTTCAAGCACTGGGGCAGGCATATCGATGGGACCGTTGGGTTCTAGAACAAACTTACTGCACGACGCGACCCACCTCCAGACCTCCTCCTTCCCAGAGAGGAGGCTAAAAGCTGCCCCCTCCTAGTGTTGGAGGAGGGGTGGCGCCGCCAGCTGCAACAGGGGGTGGTTATTCGCAGTGCGAACTGGTGCATAATCCGGGTCGGTTGACTGGTCGGCTTGGCCGACGCCTCCTCATACCTTGATTCGGCCAAGACAGAAAAGGACTCCAACTATGAAAATCACCGCCGTCACGCCCTGGCTCATCAATGCCGACTGGGACGACCGACCGGGTGGAGATCTGCCCCGGAACCCGACGACCCGGGAGTTCCTTTTCGTGCAGGTGGAGACGGATGCGGGGATCACTGGATGGGGCGAGATCACGCCGTTCCCTGGAGTCGTTGGAAATCGGGCGATGCATGGGTTCGTCAAAGAGGTCGGCGCGCTGGTGGTCGGCGAAGACCCGTCGGACATCGACTACATCTGGCACAAGCTCTTCCGGCGCATGACCTACGTCGGCTCACGCGGTGCAACTACCGCAGCGATCAGCGCCATCGACATCGCCCTATGGGATATCAGGGGCAAGGAGTTGGGACAGCCGATCTACAAGCTGCTGGGCGGAGCTGTTCGAGACAAGATAGGTCTATATTGCCACCCGCCGGAGCCACAAGACCCGGTCAGCGCGGCGATCGACGCTAAAGAGATCGTGGCCTCGGGACACCGGGCCTTCAAGTTCGACCCGTTCATGCGCAGCCTTCCCAAAGGGAACGCCTGGTATATCGATGGACAGATATCGAAGCGCGGCGAGGAAGAGGCGGTCGAGATCACGGCCGCGATTCGTGAGGCGGTCGGCCCGGAGACCGAGCTTCTTATCGACGCCCACGCCATGTTCAACGTTCCCACAGCGGTTCGACTTGCGCAGCGCTTGGAGCCGTTCGACATTTTGTGGTTTGAGGAGCCCTGTCCTCCCGAGAGTTACCACGCGCTCAAGCAAGTGAAGGACCAGATACCTCAGAAGATCTCGGTAGGGGAGAGGCTCTACACCCGCTGGGAGTTCATCCCAATTCTTGAGCAGGAGCTGGCTGACTACATCATGCCGGACGTGACCTGGACTGGGGGAATCACGGAGCTGAAGAAGATCGCCAACTTGGCCGAGGCGTACTACGTGCCGCTCTCGCCGCACGACGCCGGTGGACCGATAAACGTGATCGCAGGGGCGCATGTCTGCATGAACGTGCCGAACTTCTACAAGCTGGAGACGAACAAGTACGACCTGTCGAACTACAACGCGTTTATCGATCACCCGCTGGATATCCGTGATGGCGACCTGTACGTGAGCGATCGGCCGGGACTGGGGTTGGAGATAGACCTGGACTACATGAAGGCGCACGCACTGGAGGGTTACGGGGGGCGGTCATGATGGCCAACGTGCCGCAAGTGCCCTGATGGCGGTGTCGCAACTACAACGCTCAGAATTAGCGTTGCGTGAGTTTGATCTCAAATCGCGGCGAGTCAATCCAAGGTCTGATTGCAGGGCATCGGACTTTTAATCCGCAGGTCGTCGGTTCGAACCCGACAGGGCCCACCATTCGCCCCCCTAGGTTCTCTGTATCATCCGGCTCATGCCAAACGGACGTGTACAGCGACGGATAGATCATCTGGTCGATCAGACCGAAGAAGCGGGAACGACTCTTAATCAGTAGGTTCCCGGTTCGAGTCC
>CAUZRH010000085.1:0-6609 GCA_963582115.1 Dehalococcoidia bacterium | reverse complement strand
CTCCGTATTACCCAGATCCGAAGCAAGATCGGTCACCCGCAAGACCAGAGGGCGACACTGGCGTCCCTCGGCCTTCGCAAGATCCGACAACAGGTCGTCCGGCCTGACAATCCCGCCGTTCGCGGGATGATCCAAAAGGTACGGCATCTCATAACCGTGGAAGAAGTCGAGTAGAAACTCGCTTTCTAGCAAACAACGAATGCAGGTAATTTAGGCAAATGGGATTACACGACCTCAAACCCGCTCCCGGCTCTGTACGCCCCCGACGACGCGTCGGACGTGGAGACGGCAGCGGCCGCGGCACATATTCGACTCGCGGTTCAAAGGGCCAGAAGCAGCGCACAAGCATCAAGCCGTTCTTCGAAGGCGGTCAGTTGCCGCTTGTGAAGCGCCTGCCGTACATGCGGGGCTTCAACAACAAGTGGCGGGTAGAATACGTGCCGATAAATGTGTCACGGCTCGATGTATTCGAAGCCGATGCAGAGGTAGGTCCCGAAGAACTCGCGACCGCCGGAATCATCACGAAGCCAGGCGAAAAAATCAAAATCCTTGGCGACGGTGACCTTTCGACGTCCCTCAAGGTGAGCGCACACGGATTCAGCAAATCTGCACAGACAAAGATAGAAGCCGCCGGCGGCAGTGTCGTCGTAATCAAATAGCTTTTATTGACCTGTTGGAAATTGTCACGGTGAAGGTGCGTCGTTGATCAGAGAAGCCCAGGCACAAAGAACAGAGACAAGTAATCGACCGGCCTTACTTCAGGCCGTCATCGACTCTATGCGTATTTCGGACCTCCGGTTCCGGATCCTGTTCACCTTAGCCATCTTGGTCGTGTTCCGGTTCACCGCGCACCTTCCGGTGCCGGGAGTGGACCGTGACGCACTGGCGGCGGCTTTTGAAGCCAGCCCGTTGCTGGGCTTTCTTGACCTGTTTAGCGGAGGCGCGCTCAGAAACCTGAGTGTGGCCGCGCTGGGCGTGTACCCGTACATCACGGCGTCCATCATCATTCAGATCATGACGCCGCTGATTCCGTCACTGAAAGAACTTTCGGCGGAGGGCCAGTACGGTCGACAGAAAATCAACCAGCTCACGCATTACCTGACGGTTCCGATCGCCATATTGCAGGGCTACGGCCAGTTGAACCTGCTGCAAAGTGGTGGGTTGGCCGGAGTTCAAGGCGGAGCTATTGCCGGTATAGGATTTGGCAGCGGAGAGTTGCTGGGGACGATCGCCATCTTAAGCGCGTTCGTGGCCGGAACTTTGTTCTTGGTCTGGCTAGGTGAGTTAATCACTGAGAAAGGCATCGGCAACGGCATCTCGCTGATTATCTTCGCGGGAATCGTTTCGACCTTGCCGCAGATCATCGGCCAGAGCGTGCTTATCAGAGATCAGGGTTTCCAGCTATTAATGCTGCTCGCCATAACACTGGCGATGATCTACTTCATCGTGGTGTTTAACGAGGCTCAACGTCGTGTACCCGTGCAGTACGGCCGCAATATTTTCCGTGGCGGAAGAATGTATCGGCAGGCGGGCGCTACGCATATACCGTTACGCGTCAACTCGGCGGGCATGATCCCATTGATCTTCGCATTCTCGATTCTCATCCTGCCGCCAACGCTGGCTAGCTATTTCGCTGACCCTACGAGCGACAGCATTGTTGCAAACATGTCGCGGTTCTTCACAGACGCCATGAGTCCCACCAGTTTGTTCTACTGGATTTTGGTGTTTGTGCTTGTTGTGGTGTTCACGTTCTTCTACGCGCTTGTCACGTTCAATCAACAAAACCTTGCCGAGAACCTTCAGAAAAACGGTGGTTTCGTCCCGGGCATCAGGCCGGGCAAACCGACGCACGATTACCTCATGCGCGTGATCTTCCGTATCACGTGGGGAGGTGCAGTGTTCCTTGGGTTGATTTCCATCATGCCGTATCTGGCAGGCCAGATTACAAGTGTGGCCGCGTCTACAAGCATAGTCAGCGCTACCAGTCTTTTGATCATGGTTGGTGTGGCGTTGGACACGATGCGACAGCTTGAAGCCCAGTTGTTGATGCGTAACTATGAAGGCTTTGTCCGCTAGTCCATTTTGACCGATCGATCAGTCAGAACTTTCCAGAACGTCAAACGTCAAAGGTAAAGACACGTTGCTCATCGTATTTCTTGGCGCGCCCGGAGCGGGCAAGGGCACTCAGGCCAGAACCCTGGCGGAGAAGAAGAACCTGACGCATCTAGCGACGGGTGATCTTCTGCGCGCCGAGGTTGCGGCCGGGTCAGACCTGGGTCTCGCTGCGAAGACGTTCATGGACAGGGGTGACCTGGTCCCGGACGACGTGATGATCAGGATGATCCAGGGACGATTAGATTCCCCGGAATCCGCGGGAATCCTTCTCGACGGGTTCCCGCGCACCGTGGCACAGGCACAAGCACTGGACGACGCACTTTCCGCTGAGGGCGCTGGAGTCGACCGATCTATCTACTTTGAGGTCTCTGAAGAAGAACTTGTACGCCGGCTTGCGGGTCGGAGTACCTGCCCCGGTTGCCAGAGGGCATACCACGACACGTTCAACCCGCCGAAGAGCGCCGAAGAGTGTGACGGCTGCGGCACAAAGCTTATTGAGCGAGAAGACGACAAACCGGAAGCGGTTCGAAACCGTCTGAAGGTATATGGAACACAGACAACGCCGGTGCTTGAGTACTACAAGAGCGCAGGCATATTGGTGGAAGTCGACGGAGAACAGTCGATCGTCGCCGTTCAGACCGACCTGGCCGCGGCGGTCGTGTAAAACCCAACTTCGGCGCGTACGCTCACACTGGTACGTGCGGCGGAATCAAGCATCAGCTATAATCTCTCAGGAGCATTCTTGAACTACGGCTCAACTCTCGGCTCAGAATCGGATCCAATGTTTCGGGTACCGACGATTAAGTCAACTCGCGAACTGGATTCAATGCGCGCGGCCGGGAGAGTTGTTGCTGCGGTAAAAGAACGGCTCGCCGAAGTCCTTGAACCCGGAGTAACTACTGGATTTCTGGATCAGGAAGCCCGAAAAGTGATCTCGGATAGAGGCGCTGAGCCGTCATTTCTCGGGTATGCACCAATCCCTGGAGCGATTCCGTTCCCGGGTGTGATCTGCACTTCCTTGAATGAGGAAATAGTCCACGGGATCCCGGGAGACCGGGTGATCCTGGACGGCGATCTGGTGAAACTGGATGTTGGCGCGGTTGTGGATGGATTCCATGGTGATTCAGCTATCACGCTGATTGCCGGCGAAGGAGATGCTCAGAAGAAGGAGCTTGTCGAGGTGACTCGGCGATCTCTGGAACAGGGGATTCTGGCGGCCCAAGCGGGTGCCAGGGTCGGAGACATTTCCGCCGCAGTGGAGGGCTACGTTAGGCCTCTAGGATTTGAACTAGTCAGGGAGTACACGGGACACGGAATAGGCCGGCGATTGCACGAAGCGCCGCAAATCCCGAACGTTGGAGTAGGCGGGCAGGGGCCGCAACTACGTGTAGGGATGGTTATTTGTATAGAGCCGATGGTCAATCTGGGCACGTGGAGGACTGAGAGCCTTGGCGATGGCTGGACGGTTGTCACGGCGGACAGAAAACTTTCGGCACATTTTGAACACACCCTGGCTATTACACCCGAAGGTCCTGAAATATTGACGGTCCTTTAAAAACGGTTTACCGGAAACGGAGAAAATTTGGCTAAGAAGGAAGGCATCGAAGTAGAGGGCACGGTCACCGAGGCGCTCCCCAACGCGAACTTCCGCGTGGAGCTCCCGACCGGGCACAAAGTACTGGCACACGCTTCAGGAAAGATCCGGTTGAATTTCATCCGGGTTCTGCCGGGAGACAAGGTACTGGTGGAGCTCTCTCCTTACGACCTCACCCGTGGCCGCATCACCTACCGGTTCAAGTAGACCGGCCGGCTAAACGCCGTCTGGGACAGGTTAGAGATATGAAAGTACGAGCATCAGTAAAACCTCGGTGCACCAACTGCAAGGTGATCCGACGCAAGGGAGTAGTTCGCGTTCTGTGCAGCAATGGGCGGCACAAGCAACGTCAGGGTTAGTCCATACGGTCGGCCTTCAGTCGACGCACCGGCACATCCTTTTACTCCCACCATCAAGTAACTCAGTTTTTTAAGGAACATCGCACATGGCACTCGTCGCAGGAGTGAACATACCGGACAACAAGCGGGTCGAGATATCGTTGCAGTCTGTATACGGCGTTGGCCCATCTGTGGCCAAGAGCGTCGTTGAAGAGGCTGCACTTCCCGGCAATCCGCGTGTCCGTGAGCTCAGCGAAGAGGAGCTCAACCGACTCCGTGGCGCTCTAGACCGAAGCGGAGCGATCATTGAAGGAGACCTCCGTCGTGAGGTCCAGATGAACGTCCGTCGGTTGATTGACATCGGTAGTTACCGTGGCCTGCGACACCGTCGAGGGCTGCCCGCACGAGGACAGCGCACGAAGACGAACGCACGAACCAAGCGTGGCCGCCGACGTGCAATCGCTAACAAGAAACAAGTCGGCCACTAGGCCGCTCGCCGGTCTGAAACCGGATTAACGGAACGCCATCGCGATAGCGGTTGGTAGAGATCACTAAATAAACCGCCCGGAGGCGGAGGCGAAATAAAGAATGCCGAGAAGAGTTCGCACACGACGTCGTGAGAAGAAGTTTGTCCCCCAGGGGCACGCCTTCGTATCCGCCACGTTCAACAACACGATCGTTACCCTGACCGAGCCAAACGGCGACGTCCTTTCCTGGGCCAGCGCCGGAACCGTAGGGTTCAAGGGTTCTCGCAAGGGAACTGCCTTCGCTGCTCAGCGCGCCGGAGAGGCCGCCGCCCGCAAGGCGATGGACTCCGGACTGCGCACAGTAGACGTGATGGTCAAGGGACCGGGATCCGGTCGCGAGGCCGCCATCCGGTCGCTTCAGGCCACTGGTCTACGCATCACGAGCATCAAAGATGTCACACCGGTACCACACAACGGGTGCCGACCCCCAAAGAAACGCCGGGTTTAGCCCCCGGCGGTCGCGGTGCTTCATCTGTGATGAAGCACCTTCCAATGCAGTACCCGGACGAACTGTCCGTTTTCGGGTCCGCTCCAGTACGCCCCCAGTAAGGGCGAAAGGATCAAACAGGCTTAAATGGCGAGGTATAACGGCCCGGCTTGCAGACTTTGCAGGCGGGTAGGTGAGAAACTCTTCCTCAAGGGCGAGCGCTGCTACACGCCGCGATGCGCCGTTGATAAACGCAGGTCGCCCCCGGGCGAACAGGCCGCGAACGCAGGATTCCAGCGACGTCGCCGGATTTCTGAGCACGGCACGCAGCTGCGTGAAAAACAAAAAGCTCGTTACGTATACGGTACGCTCGAGCGTCAGTTCAGCAACTACATGGACGAGGCCACTCGCGCTTCCGGCGTGACCGGTGATCGTCTCATGCAGCTACTTGAGCGACGCCTGGACAACGTCGTGTACCGACTCTCTTTCGGGGACTCCCGAAACCAGTCGCGACAGCTGATCAACCACGGTCACTTCCAGGTTAATGGTCGTCGGGTGGACATCCCTTCGTTCATGGTTAAGCCTGGTGATGTGATCTCGTGGCGTGAACAGTCACGTTCCAACAACTACTTCAAGACGATGAAAGAAACTCTGCCAAAGCGTACGGTGCCCGGCTGGTTACAGCTGAACTCCGAAAACGCCACCGGCACGGTTGCAGCGCTGCCTGCCCCATCTGAGATCGACACCAAAGTCGACACTCGGATGATCGTCGAGTTCTACTCCAAGCGCTAAGGGGTTTCCTCGATGCTAGATAACCTATACGGACTTCCTACAACTGAAGAGCTCCAACCCACGGTCCCTGAGATCCCGCAGCTCGCCATATCGATCATCGAGATGGACGACACCTACGGTAAGTTCTCCGCCGAACCGCTTGAGCGAGGCTGGGCGACTACGCTTGGCAACGCTCTTCGGCGCGTGCTTCTCAGTTCACTACCGGGAACAGCCGTTACCTGGGTCAAGATTGATGGCGTACTCCACGAGTACTCCACCATTCCTCACGTAACGGAAGAGGTCACAGAACTCTTGATGAACATCAAGAGCATGCGGCTTCGATCACTTGCCGACCGACCGGGCCGATTGCGGCTTGAGGTCGACGGCGAGGGCGAGGTGAAGGCCGGCGACGTAATGGCGTCTTCGGACTTCGAGATCGTCAATCCAGAGCTACACCTGCTGACGCTCGACTCTTCAGAGGCTCGAGTCTCTATCGAGATGAACGTTGAGCAGGGCACGGGTTACGTCCCGGCGGCGCACGAGACCGGTCTTCCGATCGGTGTGCTCCCCGTCGACGCCGTGTTCACACCCGTCCGCAAGACCGGGTTCAAGGTGGAGGCGACCCGGGTAGGCCAGAAGGCCGATCTGGAGCGTCTTGTCATCGAGATCTGGACCGACGCCACGCTGACCCCGATGGAGGCGGTTCGTGTCGCCGCCGCTCAATTGATGGACCGCTTCTACCTCTTCGCCAACCTCGTGGTTGGCCGGAGCGATGACGATCCCATCAGCGATCCCATCGAATCAGAAGTAGCCAACACCCCGGTCGAGTCGCTCGAC
>CAUZRH010000084.1:0-6693 GCA_963582115.1 Dehalococcoidia bacterium | reverse complement strand
ACCTTACAGGTCGCAATGAATCCTCCGGAGCGTTTGATCCGTGACGCGATCGCCTGATGAGTTAGCAGTACTAGAGCAGCCCGTGATTCAGGACCTACCGCAAGCGATATCGTCGGGTTCCTGCAGTCGCTAAACGTTCCGGCACGGCATCTCAACTAGCCGACCATTCTGAACGCTTGCCATCTGAGTCGCAAAGCTAAAAGTAGAACGGTTTCGGGAGTCGGGAGGAACTGTGACAGATATTTATGGGGGAATTGACGGCAACTGTAGAATCACAGGCAATCTGAGCCGCTTCTCGTTCGCACTTTTTGCTGAGCCTGCTTTAAGGCGTTCTACGGCGACGCTATCCCAGGGTCCTGAGACTCATTCCGATGCAACCTCCCTGGCAGTCGAAGCCCGGTGATGTCGTCGTTAGACGACCCCGCCAGGCTGAGATAGGTCCTGTCCACATAAACGTTGCCCGTCGGTCGGTGCCGGTCCGCGGCCCGGCGTCGCCGATGCTTGTCGTGTACGGATTCCTAGTACTTACGCTGATTGGGACACTGTTGTTGTGGCTTCCGATCTCCCGCGAAGAAGAAGGGTTCGGTCACTTCTTGACGGCGATGTTCACGGCCACTTCTGCAATCACGGTCACCGGCCTTGTGGTTGTTGACACCGCTTCTTACTGGACGACATTCGGGCATGTCGTGCTTTTGATTTTGGCATTCATCGGCGGCCTGGGATTCATGACCTCCGCTGCGTTTCTGCTGATCATCGTCGGTCAGAGGATTGGCATGCAGAGTCAGCTCGCTATCCGGGAAGGACTTGGAGTTAGGCAACTCGGTGGGCTGACCTCCCTTATAAGGCGCATCGTGATTCTCTCGATCTCAATTCAGCTGATCGGGACCGTACTGCTCTTCATGCGGTTTTACGTTATCGGCAGTCTCTGGGATGGGATCTCACTCGGCAGTGCGCTGTGGCAGAGCGCATTTCTCGGCGTGTCTGCCTTTAATAACGCCGGACTCGTGATATTGCCCGGGGAACACGTACCCGGTACGAGCCTTGAGGCGTTTCGCTCCGATGAATGGGTGCTGGGTATCGTCGCCGGCCTCATTGTCCTTGGTGCGCTTGGCTACCTGGCCATTTTTGAGGTCATCACAATTCGACGGCCCCGCCGATTTTCTCTCGAGACAAAGATCGTCCTAATCGGCAGCATTGCCCTTCTGATTCTTGGGACCGCTACGGTCTACGCGCTGGAGAATGACAACGAAAAGACTATCGGTGGTCTCAGCACGCCGAACCAGATAGGTGACTCGTTCTTCAACGCGACGATAGCCCGGACGGCCGGTTTCTCCATAGACGACTTCGGCGAGCACGAAGACACAACGAATATCGTGCTGGAAGTGCTGATGTTCATCGGGGGTGCGTCGGCATCGACCGCCGGTGGTATCAAGATAAATACCGTCGCCATGATTGTGATCACAATCATGGCGACGGTACGCGGGAGAAGAAATCTATCGGCCTTCAACAGGGATATACCGCAAGACCTGGCGCGACGAGCCTTGGTTATAGGGGCGCTTGCGGTGTTCACGGTCGGCTTTTTCGTAATTCTCCTGACCATCCTGGAAGACCAACCGTTGGAGGCTCTGCAGCTCGAGGTATTCTCGGCAATCGGGACTGTAGGCGCCTCTAGCGGTATCACACCGCTGTTGGGGGACGGGTCGAAGATCGTTCTATCGATTGCTATGTTTATCGGGCGATTCGGCCCGTTGACGCTTGCGTTGCTGATGGCAGGGCGTGACTCTCCGGTTGGTTATCGTTTCGCAACGGAGCGAATTAGAATAGGCTAGCTTTAGCACGCGCACGTGACCTGCTGATTTCCCTTTACACGGTTTCGGATACCCGGAACCGGATAATTGCTTACCAGAAAAGTGGGGGTTATCAGGGCAGTGGTCCCGGCGTTGAATCCTGGCATCTGGCCATCGGGAGAGTTCCCATCGCTACAACAAAAAGGCAAGTCGCAGTCGTTGGACTGGGACGTCTCGGGTCCGGAGTGGCGCGCACGCTTTATCAGCTGGGCCACGACGTTATGGCAATCGACCAGAGTGAGGCTCGCGTTCAACCGTTGATGGGTCAGGTGACCTATCCGGTGGCGGGTGACGCCACGAGTGAGGCCGTTCTGGCTGAACTTGGCGTGGACAACATGGACATCGCTGTGGTGGCCATCGGCGCGGACGTGCAGGCCAACATCATGGTGTCTGTACTGTTGAAGACTATGGGGCTTCCGTACATCGTCGCCCGTGCCCACGACGAACTGCACGGCGCGACGCTGGAGCGTATTGGGTGCAACAAAGTGGTGCACCCGGAGGCAGAGATGGGCGCACGGCTAGCGCACAATCTGTTCAACCCGGATGCGCAGGAATATATGGAACTCACGGAATCGTATGGCATTAGCCGGATCCGTGTACCGGACCGGTTCGCTAACATGACCCTTCGCGAGACCGGTTTCACCGGCGTAAGGGACAAGTACGGCGTTTCCGTTCTTGCCCTGAAACGAGGCGACGAGATCACGCTGTCACCGGACCCGGACGATGGACTACTACCCGGAGACATCCTTGTCGTCGCGGGCCGGGATGAACTTGTGGATAGAATTTCTACCTGAAAACGACGGATCCACTTCGGTAATTTGCGGTGTGGATCAGTGGGACAAGACAGAAGAACTCGGAGCGGACCAGAAAATGGCCTACGGAAAAGTCCTGGTTGTACTGACCGGAGACGAGACAGATCAGGGCGTAATCGCGCAGGGCGCAGACATGGTTAGCCGCGTCAAAGGCAAACTGTTCGCCGTCTATGTGATCGCTGTAGATCGTGCGCTCCCTGTTGACGCGGAGATAGGGCCGGCCACCACCAGGGGCGAACAGATTCTGCTGAACGCCGAGACGACGGTCCAACTTCCACGCGGAGATTTCGAGGCCCAGCTCCTTCAGGCGCGTGAACTTGGTCCGGCCGTTGTTCGCGAAGCGGCAGAGCGTGACGTGGATGCGGTTGTGATCGGGACTTCATGCCCGCGGGACTATGGACGTTTCTCTCTGGGAGATGACGTTCTCTACATTCTTGAGCACGCCCGTTGTCTGGTCGTACTGTGGCGTGAGCCGCCGGCATTGCGGGGACCCCGTTCGGGAGCCCGAGCGACCGCACGTACAACTGGGGGGCGAAAGTCTGCCGGAATCCTGACCGGTGTCTGATTTGCGTTGTGCCTCAGGCTCCCGATCCTGTGATGCGATTTGCCAGACGGTGAGTAAATGAAGGTCGTCATCATGGGCGCCGGACGTATTGGTGCGCGCGTAGCGTTGTCGCTATCAACGGATGGCCATGATGTCTCGATAATCGAGCCAAGCCGTACCCAGGTCATGAACCTGCCTCGATCCCAGGTCGATGACGGATCAATCAGGCTGGTTATCGGCGACGGCAGCGGGTCAGAGGCGATGCTGGAGGCCGGTATTCAGGACGCAGACGTATTCCTTGCCCTTTCCGGAAACGACGCATTGAACGGCCTCGCTGCACAGAAAGCCAAGACCATATATCGAACCCGCCGTGTCGTTTGCCGGGTAAAGGACGAGGGTCTGAGGGAGCTTTACACAAGCCTCGGGATCACAGTTACTTCACCAACGGCGCTGGTAGCTGATGTGATTCTTCAGACCGTGCCGGATATCACCTGAACAAGCCATGTACATCGTCATAATCGGCGCAGGACGCATCGGAACAGGACTGGCCCGCTCTCAACTGGCGACGGGGCAGGAAGTATTTCTGCTGGACAAGGATATCGGCAGGGTGGAGACGCTTCGGTCTTCGTTCGGCAGCATCGCTCAACTTGGCGACGGCACGAACGTTACCAACCTGCGCGAAGCGGGAGTCGCGCGTGCCGGGCTATTTATCGCCGCCACCGGGAACGACGCCGTAAACCTTGCGGCGTGTCAGCTTGCGAAGCAGGTGTTCAATATACCCAGCACCGTCGCCGTGGTCGTTGATCCAGAGAACGCTAGCCTGTTTGAGGCGCTGGGCGTCGACGACGTCGTGAGTCTGACGGATCTGGCAATGACGAGGCTTGCTTCGACCGTTCCGGCGCACCCGGTTGTTCGATTGATGCCGCTCGCGGGCCGACACCGTGAGATGGTGGCAATCAAGATCCCGGCAGGTGCAGAGGTTGTAAACCGCATGCTGTCGGAGATCGTGCTGCCATATGGCAGCACGGTGATCCTTGTTATCGGACCTACAGGTCAGACGGAGGAGCCGCGAGCGGAGACGGTGCTGGGGGCTGAGGATGAGGTTATCGTCGTGACCCCGGTGGAAGGTACGCAGACGCTCTGGCAGACGCTCACCGAAATGCCGTAAGCGGTCCGCCTTGTAGACCACGGGCTGTTATGAGAGCGTTTCGCATCAACGGGCAAATCAACTATCTGAAGTAAGTGGCTTTTCGTCTGGCCTCGCCAGCGTTGGCCTTCGTACCAGGTCAAAGAAGCGGAATCGGAAAATGAAACTCGGCTATCTAGGCCCTGCTGGAACGTATAGCGAAGAGGCGGCATTCAACTACTGCCCCGATGCAGAAATGGTCGCCTATCCGTCAATCCCTACGGTCGTTAACGCCGTAGAGAAACGCGAAATCGATCAATGCGTTGTTCCGATTGAGAACAGCTTGCACGGGGCGATCACAGACGTTCTGGACTTTCTGCTGCGTACGGACACCGTCATGATCGCCGGAGAGCTGGCGGTACCGATCGATCACTGCCTCATGGTTAAACCCGGTACGGCTATCGCCGATCTGTCGATCGTTTACTCGCACCCACAGTCGCTGGGGCAGAGTCGAATCTATCTTGAAAACACCCTTGGGCACGCACAGGCGGTGGCCTCCCTCAGTAACGCACAGGCCGTGATTGACATGCAGGAGTCGGAGGCCGTGGCGGGGGCTATCGCTCCTGGTAGAGCGGCCGAGATTTACGGTGCCGAAGTGATAGCAGAGGCAATACAGGACAACCCGAACAACTACACGCGTTTCGTTGTGCTTGGTGACACAGACAACCCTCCGACGGGGCATGACATGACGTCGGTGGCTTTCCAGTTCTCCGAAGATGAGCCGGGGCTGCTTTACAAGGCCCTCGGGGTGCTGCGTGAGAACTCAATCAACATGGTCAAGATCGAATCTCGACCAACGGGGGAGCGACTTGGTCGATACACCTTCCTGATCGATATGGAACTGCATCGGGCAGATACCGTAGGTCGGGAGACGATCGAGAAGCTCCAAGCCATGTCGTCATGGTTCAAGGTGTTCGGCTCGTACCCTCGCATGGAAGAACTGCCGATACGGGGCTAGCTCCAGAGTCTGCTCAGGCCTGGTCGCCGTCCGGTTCGGTTAGCGGGTCGTCATCGAAGTCGATGTCGAACTCATCGTCGAACTCCGGACTTGCGTGGCCTCTCGCTCGTCGAGCCGCTTCCTGGCCTTCCGTTACCGCCTGCCCCAAACGCTCCCGGGTCACGGCGCTAAGTTCTCCCGCCCGGTCCCGCCACACCCCGCTCTTTTCGGCGAGGGTTGCACGGGTCTCTTCGCCGGAACGTGGAGCCATGAGGATTCCTGCCAGGAATCCGGCCGCGCCGCCCACAAACAGACCCAGCATGAAGCCGCCGCTACCGTCGTTACTTGCCATGTCGTCGATCTCCTGTTGGGAATAAATTGCGCTGTGTGGTTTAGTTGACTACAGCGGGGAGAATCTAGAGATTATGCCCGCTGTAGTTCATAAAAGGCTGGTCATTCAGAGTCGTTTCTGCCTCCACGTCGCCGGCCCATGATCCCTCCGAGCACGGCGGAAATGGTGCTGAATGCGCCCCGGAGTGCCATGCCCGGAATGGCTCCTCCGCCCTTGACCTTCTCGGTGATTTCGCCAAGTTCTTCCAGCAGATGGTCACCCCGGGCCGCGGTAGCCGTGAGTGTTTCGATTAGCGTGGCCAGTCGTCGATAAAGAAGAAGCGCTATGACCATGAAAACGATCATCGCAAAGAAGGCAAATATTAGGAACACGATGATGATGACGTCACTTACGACGTCGATTATTTCGGAGCCGGTCAGCAATAGAATCTGGTGCAAATCTCACCATCCATGGTTGCCTGGGTCGCGAGAGAGTGGTGCGTCTGTCAGCAATCAACCGGGCTTTGGTTTCGACTCTTCTGTAACCCGGTTGAAGCAAACTGTATTGACAAGCATACACTTATGAAGCAAACACTTAATAAATGTATCTGTAGGGATTTAAACACAGATCGATTTGAATACGACCAGAATCGGTGTGGCGTTCGCAACGGAAATCGACACAAAAAAACAGCGGCCCGGAGACGGACCGCTGTTTCATCTGTAGCGTGAGACCTCGTAAATAATATCTGCTTACGAGACCTGTCCCAGGATTTACTCCAGGAAGTCGCGAAGCTTCTTGCTCCGAGTCGGGTGACGCAGCTTCCTCAGCGCCTTGGCCTCGATCTGCCTGATGCGTTCACGAGTAACTGAGAACTCTCTTCCAACCTCTTCCAACGTCCGGCTACGGCCATCTTCCAGGCCAAACCGTAGTTGCAAAACTCGTCGTTCCCTGAGACTCAATGTGCCAAGGACGTCGTCGACCTGTTCCCTGAGAAGGTGGTAGGTCGCCGCCTCTGCCGGAGCAGGTGCGTTCTTGT
>CAUZRH010000083.1:0-6739 GCA_963582115.1 Dehalococcoidia bacterium | reverse complement strand
TTCCCGAAAGATCTCTTAATTTTCATCGACGAGTCGCACATGACCCTGCCGCAGATTCGCGGCATGTTCAACGGAGACCTTGCTCGCAAGTCGGTACTGGTCGATTACGGGTTCCGTCTGCCGTCTGCCATCGATAACCGGCCTCTCGCTTTTGACGAGTTTGAGGACAGGGTGAACCAGATCGTGTATGTCTCGGCTACGCCAGGGCCTTACGAGGATCAGCACGAAGAGCAGCGTGTTGAACAGCTCATACGGCCTACCGGTTTGCTCGACCCGACAATCGAGGTGAAGCCGACCAAAGGACAGATCGACGATCTCCTGGACAACATTAGAGAGCGGGTCGCAAATCATCAGCGTGTGCTTGTTACAACTCTGACGAAGCGGATGGCGGAGGAACTGTCCCAGTACCTGCTGGAGATGGGCGTCCGGACGCAGTATTTGCACTCGGACATCGATACGTTTGAGCGCACAGCGATTTTGCGTGATCTACGGCTCGGCATTTACGACGTGGTGGTCGGGATCAACCTTCTCAGGGAGGGACTGGACCTGCCCGAGGTATCGCTCGTTGCCATTCTTGACGCCGATAAAGAGGGTTATCTGCGGTCAAGGACATCACTCGTACAGACGGTTGGACGAGCGGCTCGTCATGAGCTTGGGCACGTCATCATGTACGCCGACAACATGACTGATTCGATGCGCACGGCGATCGATGAGACGGCGCGGCGGCGTGTTGTGCAGGATGCACACAACAAGGCAAACGGTATCGAACCGGCGTCGATCATCAAGGAAGTACGCGACATGACGGAGAAGATCCGCAAGGTCGCCGAGACGAAGGCTCCTTACGTGGCCGCCGAAGGTCTGCCAAAGGACGATCTTTTGAGGCTCGTTAAGGACCTTGAAGGCCAGATGCGCACGGCAGCACGAGACCTGGAGTTTGAAAAAGCGGCGCTACTCAGGGACCAGGTCGTCGACCTCCGAAAGGTGTTGGTCGACACAGAGGCGGCACCGTCACCGGCCGGCGATTAAGGTTTCTTCTGGCGGGTCTGGTGAGTGGAAGGACTCCCCGGCGCTTCGTACGTCAGCATTGACCACGCCTGAGGCTACGACATCGTCGTCACAGGCAAGCGGGCCTCCGACATACTGCGTACCCGCTGAATACGACGCCTTTCAGGATATCCAGTCAACTCCATCCAGCCCGTATTTCGTTCAGTATCCACGTACAGGCGGTCCGTCCATTCCGATGGTGATCTTTATGTCTGGCGGTTCTGGAAGTAGGACGATTGCCAAGCGGGTCTGGGCGGGTGAGTGAGTCAGAGGGATTTCAGCCCGCATAGTCATAGGAGTCGAGGGCAGATGCCAATCCGCCTCCAAGTTGTTCGGGGAGACGGTTGTTGCTCACTGTTCTGAAGTGATTGAATTACGGGCGAAGGCGGGGCAAGCGCCGTCCCTACGGTGTGCAAGTAACACGGCGCGCCAACACGCCATCCCACTGCATGAGATATTCACTCCCCCTTCACCCCTCATGGCCTGTATGATCTCGGCCTATGATAATTAATCATGGAGCGAGGCGTAGACGCCACGGTTCTTCAATCTGATGTTGATATCGCGCATTCGAGGCATGTCTTCGGGATGGCTCATCGTGGCCGGGGCCGCGCTGGTTCTTTTTGGAGCAGCCGGTAGCCGATTCTCGTTCGGCGTATTCCTGACTCCTCTGTCCGAGGACTTTGGCTGGTCACGTAGTTCCCTGTCCGGAGCACTGGCTATAGCCGGGCTTGCGACGGCGTTCCTGCGCCCGATCGCCGGGTATCTGTCCGACCGTTTTGATCCCGCCAAAATGGCTCTTGTGGGCATGGTGATGGCCGGATTATCCCTGCTTGGCCTGTCGCAAATGCAAGAGTTGTGGCAGCTCTACGTCCTGTTCCTGATCATGGGATCCGGGTTTACGCTTGCCTCGCCAGCCACACTCACCCGCCTGATCAGTACCGCGTTCACAAAACGCCGGAGCCTGGCTCTTTCACTGGCCGGCAGTGGGTCTGCGATCGGCGAGACAACGCTCGTGCCGATCTCCGCAGTTGTGCTGACCCTTGGCGATTGGCGTGCCGCATACATCGTGCTGTCGCTTCTTGTGCTGGTCGTGATCATCCCGATCTCATTCCGGCTGCTGAAATCGAAATTCACTCCGGAAGTTGACGACCGTGATCCGGTCGAAATCGAAAAGACCGCTGCGGGGGAGTCGAAAGGGCCGGTATGTGCCTGGGCCCCTGATCAGGGCATGTCCCTAAAGGAGGCCGCCAAGACGCCCATATTCTGGGCACTTGTCTTTGGGTTCTTCACCTGAGGCTACACAATGGGCTTCGTGAATGCCCACTTCGTTGCTTACGCTCAGGAACTTGGCGCGAGCACCATCGTTTCTGCGGGAGCGCTCGCCACCGTCGGCGTGACCGGCGTGATTGGGGCACTGACCTTTGGCAACATAGGGGACCGTTACAACACCCGGTACGTGTTAGCGGTGGCCTACAGCTTCCGTGGCATCGGTTACGCGGTCTTGCTCCTATCTAACTCGCTACCCATGGCGACCATAGGTGTGATGATCATCGGGGCGTCGTGGACGACCGTGATTTCGTTGACCGGCTCTGTCAGTGCTGACCAGTTCGGGCTACGACGTCTTGGCACCGTTTACGGGGCCATCTTCGGCATCATGCCGCTCGGTGCGGCTTCGGGCGTATGGATTGCCGGCCGACTGTACGATACCCAGGGCTCCTACGACATAGCTCTGTTTATTGCGATGGCCGTCGGACTTACCTCGGCGGCCTTAATCGGCCTACCGCGATACCGGCAGCTTGCGCCAGAGGTCAAACAATCGACCGCCACCGCTACTGCTGAATAGAGTTCTTCACACATCCGGGTGTCCTGCCGCAGTAATGGCAATAAACGCGGATTATCTCTCGCAAATTGCTAGGAACGTATTCCCTTGCTAGACTAGCGGCATCGTTCCAGTGCGACTTGCAACTCTTCGAGTACGCCTCCGGGCGGCCTCAGCGTTAGGAAACGTGAATGACCACCGAGCAAAAACTCACCAAAGACGACGTGATTGAGGCTCTCAAAGAGGTCTACGATCCCGAGATCCCCGTCAACATCGTCGACCTTGGCTTGGTTTATGACATCGAAGTCGAGGACGGCGAGGTCGCCATCGAGATGACGTTGACCGCGCAGGGTTGCGGCATGGGTCCCTACATCGCCCAACAAGCAGAATGGCGCATCGCAGAGATTCCCGGCGTTGAGGACGTCGAGGTTGAACTCGTCTGGGACCCGCCATGGTCTCCCGAGCTGATCACGGAAGACGGTAAGCGTCTGCTGGGACTGGACTAACCCGGACCAGCCGGGACTACCAAACAGTTGCGGTTAACAATTTGAATTGACAGGGCGGTCCATTTCAGGGCCGCCCCTGTCGCGTAAGCCATAACTCGCCCAGAACTCAAACCTTCAAGGAATGTCCCAGTCACATGACTCAACAACGAGAGCTGACTCCTGAAGAACGCGCCCGGGTAGAGGGCATGAAGCGCAATTGGGAACAGAAGCGCCTGGTTAACGACCGATTGCAACAGATCGGAAAGCGTATCGGCGTTTACTCCGGCAAGGGTGGAGTCGGGAAGACCACGGTAGCCGTAAACCTGGCAGTGATGCTGGCTCAAGAAGGCGCACGCGTGGGGCTGTTCGACTGTGATATCGACTGCCCGAATGTGACCCGGGTGATGCGTATCAGCGAAGGGCCTACTTCCGAGGACGGAACGGTGATGACCCCTCCGTCACGGTTTGGCGTCAGCGTGATGTCGATGGGGATGTTCCAGGAGAACGAGGAAGAGGCGACGATCTGGCGGGGTCCCATGATCCACAACGCCATCAACCAATTCCTCACAAACACTAATTGGGGTGAGCTGGACTACATGGTGGTTGACCTGCCGCCGGGCACGTCCGATGCACCGCTGACGGTGATGCAGACCCTTAACCTGGACGGATTCGTCATCGTGACAACGCCCCAGGAGTTGGCAGCGTTGGACGCCAAACGCTCGATCAACATGGTCCGCAAGCTCAACCTCGAGACTCTTGGCGTGGTCGAAAACATGTCTGGAGATATCTTCGGAAGAGGCGCCGGTGAGCAACTCGCTGAAGAAATGGAACTGCCGTTCCTAGGTCGCATAGAGATGCGTGCCGACTATCAGATGTCTGAAACCAAGCCGACGGTGTTCAACTCTGACGAGGTAGCGGACGAGTTCCACACAATCGCAGATGCTGTCCGACGACGGCTTGTAGAGCTGGACCCAGAAAGCTAAATCAGGATGGTCGGGCGATTCGGTTTCACACTTGACCGGTTGCCGACGCTCAGTTTTACTCACGCCATGCCACCTTGCTCGTTCGACGACGCGTCCCTCAGACACGGCATCGGTCGTATTTCCGTTCGCATTCCAGCCCGGAGATGGCATGGTTCGTTGATCCGTAACGCCGTTGCGTTCGCGTTGCTCGTCGTTCTGGGCGTCGCATGTGGCAGTGAGGAGTCCACCCCGACAGTGGAGCCGGACACGCCGATCCCTGCAACCTCTACACCTCCTCCACCGACGCCGCGACCAACCCGCATCCCACGCCCCACCTCCACGCCAGTTCCACCGCCCCCGCCGGTCACGTTCGACGGATATTTGATCGAGACCTTCGGAGGTATCAAGACCCCGGGTGACCTCGCCTATGACGGCAAATACGTATGGGTAGCGATAGTAGCCGACAACACGGTTTCCAAGTTGGACGACCGGGGGCGGATCATCGCCACGTACCCCGTCGGACTCACCCCTCGGCCCATCGCCTTTGACGGCGAGTTCATGTGGGTCGGCAACAACTCTGAGAGCTCGGTCACCAAGTTGACCCTGGACGGCGAGCAGATCGGAACCTACCCCGTCGGCGGCGGTTACACCTCCCCGACGGCGATGATTACCGACGGGACGAACATGTGGGTCGTGGCTTCCTGGGGCAACTCCATCCACAAGATGGCTCCCGATGGCGAGGACCTGTTCTCGGTCGCCGTTCCCGGGAATCACCCTTCGCCCTGGGCGGTGACTTTTGACGGCGAGTCGATCTGGCTCGCAAGCCTGAACCTCCACACCATCGACAAGATTGCGCTGGATGGCGAGGTTCTCGGTTCGTTCCCGGTCGGGGTGCGCAACCGGAGTTATAGGGGCATTGGGACTGACACCGGTGGTCAGGGGCCGACGGCGCTTGCGTTTGACGGCGAGAACGTGTGGGTGGCATCTAACTGGATCAACATGGTGATCATGCTGAACACCGATGGCGAGATTCTCAAAGAGATCACGGTGGGAGAGTGGCCGTCGGGGCTCGTGTTCGACGGAGAATCGATCTGGGTCAGCAACTTTGTAGACAACACTGTGACCCGGCTCGCACTGGACGGTGAAGAGATCGTGACTCTGCCCGTCGGCAGGGGGCCTGTGAGTATGGTCGCCGTGCCAGCCAGTCCCGGAAAGCCGGCGGCGTTATGGGTGGTTAATACGTCAGAGACGATGGTCTCTAAAATCACGATGCCGTAATGGCGTGGGGGCAGATGCGACGAACGCGCTCCGAGACGTGACTATTGCGAGCATTACGTCCGTATTGTCGTTCCGAAGCCCGCACGCGAGGAATCTCCCGGATTGATGTCCGCCACGTTTCTGGTCTCCGGATTGCCTCTGCGGCATAACCGTGCAGAGTACGCGTGCCGGCCTAAACCGTCGGAACCAACTTGAGGCAGACCGGCATTGATACCGAAACCTCGGTACCCGTGGCAGTCAGTGTCCCGGTTTCACTGTCTCTCTCGAACACAACAATGTTGTCAGAGTCTTGGTTGGCGGCGAGCAGGTATCGCCCGGATGGATCAATGGCGAAGTTACGCGGATTGTTGCCCCGGGTCGACTCGTGCCCGACGTACTCCAGTTGACCTGTGGCCGAGTCGATCGCGTAGATAACGATGCTGTCGTGGCCGCGGTTTGAACCGTAGATGAAACGACCGCCCGGAGAGATATGGAGATCGGCGGTGGTCGATGATCCGGACCAGCCATCTGGCAGTGCAGACACCGTTTGCGTTGGCGTCAGTCGGCCGGCGGCGCGGTCGTAGTCCATCGCCGTAATCGTGGAGTCCAGTTCGTTGATGGTGTACGCGTGCGCACCGTCCGGGTGGAAGTCGAAGTGCCGAGGCCCCGCGCCGGGGTGTAACTCGACGTCCAATCCAGCCGGGCTCAACTTGCCGGTTGAAGAATCCAACTCGTAGGACTTTATGCGGTCAAGGCCCAGGTCATTGATATAGACCCGACCGGTCACCAAGTCAAGGTTGGCCGAGTGAGGGTGCGGCCCTGCCTGCCGCTCAGCGTTTACGCCGGTTCCGACCACGTGCTGAACGAAATCAGACGTTGCTTCAAGACTGCCGTCCGCATTTATGGGGAGCACGGCCACACTACCGCCGTTGTAGTTGGCGACCACCGCGTTCTTCCCGCCGGAGTCGATGTTCACGTAACACGGTCCAGGGCCGTTTGTAGGCTGCCGATTCAGGAAAGTCAGCTTGCCGGTCGACCGGTCCACATCAAATGAACTCAGCGCTCCGCTGGTGTTGCCTTCGTAGTCGTTGATCTCTGTGACGGCATACAGGTGAGACAGGGACGGGTCGAGCGCCACAAAGGACGGGTTGGTGATCTCCACAGCCAGTTCA
>CAUZRH010000082.1:0-6763 GCA_963582115.1 Dehalococcoidia bacterium | reverse complement strand
CATTCATCAACTCCAATCTGACCAATACACAGAAACGCCTGACCTACATCGACTTCCGGGACGGCGATCTCGACCTGCTTTTCACGTCACCGGAATCACTCGCCAATCAGCGCTTTGTCGGCGGCCTGGCGAAAGCCGGCATAAATCTGCTGGCCATAGACGAAGCCCACTGCGTTTCCGAGTGGGGGCACACCTTCAGGCCTGACTACCTGCGGCTTGATTCAGTACGCCAACAACTCGGATCGCCGCGCACGATCGCACTCACCGCAACCGCAACGGATCAGGCTCGCGACGACATAGCGCAGCGGCTCGGAATGGATGATGCAGTTCGAGTCGTTCATTCTGTGGACCGGCCAAATCTGACGTTCTCGGTTAACTTCGGGAGCGGCAATAGTGCCAAGCAGGATTTCTTGATCGACTACGTCACGAAGAGACGTGGCAAAAGTGGCATCGTATACGTCGGATCACGAAAGCGGGCCGAGGAGCTTGCCGAGTTACTTACCGGTGCCGGGCTCAATGCTGCGCACTATCACGCTGGGCTACCGGCGCAGGTCAGGTCCTCCACACAGCGACGCTTCATGACGGACGACATCGACGTAATGATCGCCACCAACGCATTCGGGCTTGGCGTGGACAAACCGGACGTTCGCTTCATCGTGCATTACGACATGCCTTCAAGGCTTGAGGCTTACTACCAGGAGTCTGGAAGGGCTGGTCGTGACGGAGGCCCAGCCGAGTGTGTGCTGATCTACACCCCGTGGTCTGCCGCAGGGCCACGGCGATTCATCGACAGGGATCACCCGCCCGCCTCCGAGTTGCGCATTGCGTGGCGGCGTCTGTGCGCCAGAGTGGGGCCGGATCTGCGTATGCCAGAGTCAGGGCTAGGAAAAATCGACGGCGGCGTGATGGCGCTACGGGCTTTTCAGGAATCGGGATTACTCGACGGACCTGCCCAGAATCTGCTCTCCGATAGCCCTGACGCCCGTATCAATTCGACGGTGGTCGACCGGCACAGGGAACACGAGTTTGAGATGCTGGAGCGGATGCTCGGGTACGCTCAGACGTTGGGATGCCGCAGGTCCTACATCCTGGAGTACTTTGGCGAAGAGGCTATCGAGTCTTGCGGCAGTTGCGATAATTGCCAGAACTCTGCGGGCGTTGGTGGATCTGAACTGGTGCAACGCCTGACCCGCCGGCGGTCTGAGTTGGCTCAGCAAAATCGTATGGACGCGATCGACGTGTTCGAAGACCGTACCGCTCGTGAGATCGCCGAATCTCGCCCACGCACCGAGTCAGAATTACTTGAGATATGGGGCATCGGACCCGTCCGTGCTCGTCGTTTCGGCGCTGAGATCATGGCGGAGGTGCGTCAGTGGGAAGCTGAACACCCGGACGCCACTCCAAGACCATCTACTTCTGCGCCTGATAAGGCCACGAGTTCGCAATCAAGGCGTCCGGATCACGCGGATATGCCCCTTTTCGATGTTCTCAAGGCGTGGAGAAAGTCCCGGGCTGAAGAAGAAGGCGTACCCGCCTTCGTCGTGTTCGGAGACCGCACACTTGCTGCCCTGGCTTCTTCTCGCCCGACCAACATGGACGAGCTATTCACCGTGTTCGGCGTCGGCGCAGCGAAGCGTGATCGATTCGGGAAGGACGTGCTGGAAGTCATCGCCGATTTCGGGTCGGCATCGGCCGACGCTTAACGACGGTCGGTTATCAACCGTCGCAATGTAAAATGCCGGTCCCGATCATTCATGGCCGTTATAAAGAATGCTTCTCAGGAAGGCCAACTTCAGATGCCAGACGCCTCTAATATTCTCGTAACCACGAAGTGGCTAGTCGACCATCTCGACGATCCAAACGTGCGCGTTCTTGAGATTGGTGCGACCGAGACGGACGAGGATTATCGATCTGGCCATGCTCCAGGCGCTATCCGATTCTTCTGGAAGGACCTGTGCTGGCACGAGAGCGATCGCCGCTTCGTCACGCCGGCCGAGATGGCTCACAGGCTCGGGGCGATCGGTGTCGGACCGGACACCACGCTTGTTATCTACTCGGACAAAGTCCAGTACGGCACCTACGCATTCTGGGCTCTGACGATGGCCGGGCACACGAACTTGAAGCTTCTCGACGGCAGCCGTACCAAATGGGTGTCCGAAGGACGCCCCCTGAGCCAGGTTGTACCTGTCTTTGACAGCGTGTCGTACGCCCCGCCAGTTTCAGATGCGTCCTCCTGTGTGGGGCGCGAGGATGTGCTGAGCAACCTGGAGAACGATAACCGGCTGATGCTCGACGTCCGTTCCCCCGAGGAGTACTCAGGTGAAAGGCTTATGCCACCGCCAGGGTTCGACCACGGGGCCGAGCGTAAAGGCCGTATTCCCGGAGCCGTCCACCTGTTTTACCAGGAGCTACTTAACGACGACGACACCTTCCTCTCGCCGGATGCCCTGCGTGAGAAGTTTGGCGGCGTAGGGGCGAATCCCGAACAGATTTCCGAGGTGGTTAGTTACTGCCGCCTGAGCCACAGAGCCACACTGGCGTGGGTCGCAGCCACACATATCCTCGGCTGGAACCACATTCGTATCTACGACGGTTCGTGGACCGAGTGGGGATCCATAGTCGGTTTTCCGGTCGAAAAATAGCTGGCAGCGAGCATACCCGGCAGGGCCAGACCGCTCCCGTAAGCCATTAGTGGTTAGGCGCTACTCGTGAGAACCGTGACCGTGCCCTGTGTGATCATTGTGCCCGCCGTGGGCGCGCTCTGGAAGCCTCTTAATCCTTCCGGTTCGCTATCAGGTAACGCAGGAGGAACCCTAGCCATGAACAGTTCCAGAGAGCGGTTGGTCTTGTCCTCCTGCATCCGCTCTTGATGTCGCACCTGATCACTGACACGGCACGCCGCTTCGGAGCAAGATCGAGAATTACTCTGCCGGCCTTCTCGATCAGATAACAGACGAGGCGACGGACATGTTGGAGAAACAGTTTGGGCGCGGCCCAATACCAGGAAAGATCAGCGGCCTGGTCCTGACGGCATCAGACTGATACGGGCGAGACCAAGTAACGCTGGGGTCGGTGAGTTACTACTCTTCTGCCGTCTCTCCCGCGCTTGAGCGCCTGAGATGCTGGAAGATCTCTTTGTATGATCCTCCTATCGACGTCTCATGGTAGGAAATCCCTCGCTCCGCACAGAATTGTTCTACCAGAGGTTTTGCATCACCCAGCCTGTTTCGAGGCATCGTCGGGAACAGATGATGCTCAATCTGGTAGTTCAATCCGCCGTACCAGTAATCAACAAACCAATTACCACGGACATTCCTGGCCGTGAGGACCTGAGTTCGTAAGAAGTCCAGTTCTTCGTCCTCGTCCATCATCTTCATTCCCTTGTGGTTGGGTGCGAAGACGGAGCCCATGTACAGGCTGAAAGCGAGCTGGCTAATGGCGAGAAAAATCAAAGCCTCAGGCCATCCACCAAGTTGTGTGAGAAGCAGTGCGAATAGAGTCCAGTGCAACACCATACCCAGTGCCTGCCGTATGCGCGACGGTGTGTCCTTGGCGAAGAGTACGGCGATGCTGGCTGAACGCATTGTGATGAAGATGAACATCACGAGAACCGGATAGATGTATGCCTGTATGGCGATGACCGGCATCACATACCAACTCCGGCTCGCCTTCTGCTTCGGGAATATCGCAAGCATCGGGTAGCTGGCGTCAGGGTCTTCTGTGATGTGGTTCGGATTGGCGTGGTGGATGTTGTGCTTGCGGGTCCACCAGGAGTAACTGTTACCCATAAGCACATTGCCCAGGATCCATCCTGCCACCGAGACAGATTTTCCTTTGCGGAACACCTGCCGGTGCGCCACATCGTGGCCCAGCATGCCGTTTTGCGTAATCATGAACCCGAAAAGAACTGCGCTAAGTACCAAGACAGCCGGATGTGGCGACCACAGGGCAAGTGCAACGGTCGCCGTGACGGCAACAAGATTGAACGTCGCCATCAGGATATAAAAACGTGGCTGAGCCGCACGTAAACCGGCGCCGGCCAGTATGCGTTTCAAATCTGCGTAATCAGAAGTCGCGGGCCGGGGCGTCGAGGTGGCTATAAGTCACTCCTCATCGGTTCTTATCAGACGAATCTAACGAAATCGACCCGGACCCACCGACGGTAGACCTGCGGCGTGCTGAGAAGATCTTCCAGTAAATTGCACTACGAGTGTAAGTTGATTTCGTCTCTCAGTGGGTAAACATCTGTCGCCGTCGCGCTGAGAGACACTTGTGAGTTGCGATTGATCAGAGCGTCACGAGCACACGGATTGTTCCCGTCCCCCTACGGGGACATTACGGGGGGAGTTAACTAATCCGGAGCATCCGCTCTAGTGTCTGTCAGAGACTCGGATACGAGGACGTCAGGGATGTCATCCCGGTGGTGGGCTGGCCTTGAGGGCATCACTGATCTTTGCGGCCATCGCCAGAGCTTCCTCTTCTGGTACTCCTGCCAAATCTCCTCCGGCGACTCCGCGCATGAGATCAGCGACGCCAAAGGCGGTGTATTCGGACGGCAAGTCCGAATATCTCGGTATCAGATGCGAGTGCATGTGGGGGTTGCTTTCGCCAAAGGCGACCACATAAATACGTGGGGCACCGGTGACCTGCTCCAATGTCCGTGTCAGGTGACGCAGCACCGGTCCGAAAGCAGCAGCTTCTTCATCATTGAAATGCGCGGGACCCTGTACATGCCGCTGGGCATTGAGCATCGTCCAGCCCGCCAATCCGGATGGCGAAGGCGCATGACGCACGAACCACAAATCGTCTTCCCAGATCACACCCTCGTGACCTGGCACCCCCTCGGCATTTGTTCTGCAGACCGAACACGATTCCTGGTAGCTGTCATGCTTCATCTCTGACCTCCGAAGTCGCTGTGTAGGGCGAGACACTAAATGTAAGATGCATTAATTCCGGCGTGACCATGAATGTACACCAGTCTTTATCTACGTAGAACGCCAGCGACCCTCAAGAAGTAGGCCATCTTAGGGTCTACCATGTGGCACATGCGCGTCACTTTCGCCACCACGGTGTTCGCCGTTCTACTCGCGGTGGCCTGTTCCAGCGGCCAAACTCCTGCTACGTCGTCAGAACCGGCGATAGAGTCAGGTCCACCGCAGACCGGAATCAACTGTCCGGACTGCCCGCTTGTGGACGTGAACCGGGTGATCGACGGCGACACCATCGACACAAACATCGGACGTGTCCGTTTCTACGGCGTTGACACTCCCGAGCGCGGTGAGGCGTGCTTCTCAGAGGCGACAGCAGTCACGGAGAGGCTCGCAGAAAGCCACGTAAGGCTGGAGGACGGCCCGAGGCTTACCGACAGCTTTGATCGACGTCTCGCTTACGTCTACGACGCGTCCGGAAGCAGCATCGACGTACAGTTAGTTGCAGGTGGGTATGCTCGCGCCTGGACTCAGGATGGGCAGCACAGAGACGTGTTGATTGGACTGGAACAAAGCGCGCGGGAAAGTCGAGCCGGGTGCTTATGGGTAGCGGCTAGTGATGATGACTCTCAGGGATTCGACCCGGCTGGACCTGACCGAGATTGCATCGATTTTATTACTCAGACTGAGGCGCAGAGATTCTACGAGATGACCGGCGGACCGGAAAAAGACCCACATCGGCTTGATGGAAACGGAGACGGCACAGCATGCGAATCGCTCCCCTGATCCGACATGAACCATACAGATCGTGGTTTTGTAGATCCATTCTGATAATGATGTGTTTTGATTCCAGAAAGGGAACTCCATGGCAATAGAAAACATGCATATCGGTGGCGCCGCCGCTTTTGCGGACGATCGCCTGGATGTCGGGATTCCCGTCGCCAACGCATTGATCGACGCGGGAAAGCCTGCAGCGCTTTTTTATGAAAATCTAGCGGAACGTACCCTCGCACTTGCGCACCGCGAACTTCGGAAAGATCCACTGAAAGGCTACACGCCTGACCTGGCCGGGTTCGTCAGCCCGGTATTGAGACGTTGCGTGGAGAACGGGGTTCCCGTTATCGGCAACTTCGGCGCAGCAAATCCGATGGGTGCGGCAATGCGCCTTCATGAATTGGCTAAAGAACTGGGCGTCAAGGGCCTGAGGGTAGCCGTCGTGGAGGGAGATGACCTCCGCGATGTCATCCGAGACGTGGGGACAGAACAGTGGGGTGATGAGGAGCCGATTGATTTTTCGAATACAGAGATACTGGCGGCAAACGCCTATCTTGGTGCCGAACCGATCGCCGATGCCCTTGATCTCGAACCGCATATCGTCGTCACGGGACGTGTTACCGATTCGGCCTTGGCGCTGGGGCCGTTAATGCAGCATTTTGGGTGGAAGGTTGGAGATTGGGACAAAATGGCCGCAGGCGTGCTTGTAGGTCACTTACTGGAGTGCGGGGGGCAGGTCACTGGAGGATATTTTGCCGACCCCGGATTCAAAGACGTTGCGAATCTTGCCAATCTCGGGTTTCCGATAGCCGAAGTCCAAGAGGACGGTAGCTTTGTAATAACAAAGCCCGATGGCACGGGTGGCGTTGTGAACGAACAAACCGTTAAAGAGCAAATTCTTTACGAGCTCGATGACCCGTCTAACTACCTCACACCCGATGTGATCCTGGATATTTCCGAAGTCGAATTGCAGCAGGTTGGTCCTGACCGGGTTCGTGTAAGTGGAGTCAAGGGCAAAGCGGCACCGGACACGCTGAAGGTCACGGTAAGCGTTGATGGCG
>CAUZRH010000081.1:0-6799 GCA_963582115.1 Dehalococcoidia bacterium | reverse complement strand
TACGAACTGATCTGGAAGCGCATGGTCGCCAGCCAGATGACAGACTCCATCTCAGACGCCACCACGGTCGACATCGACGCAACGGGAGGCCCGTCCGGCACCCCGTACATGCTCAGGGCGACCGGATCGGTTCTCAAGTTCCAGGGTTTCCGGGCGGTGTATGTCGAGGCCAAAGACAGCGCCACCGAAAACGATGACGACGAAGATGAGTCGGACACGTCACGTGCGCTTGTCCCACTCGACGAGGGCGACGTCGTAAACCTGGATGATCTCAAGTCTGAACAGAAGTTCACCCAGCCACCCGCCCGGTTCTCTGAGGCGATGCTGATCAGAACTCTGGAAGAAAACGGTATCGGTAGGCCTAGCACCTTTGCCAGCATAGTCGCCACAATCGAGTCACGCGACTACGTATCCCGTGAGAGGACGCGCTTCAAGCCGACCAAACTCGGCTTCGCCGTCAACAAATTCCTGACCGAATGGTTCCCGGACATCATGGATACCGGGTTTACCGCGGGTATGGAAGAAAAGCTGGACGAAGTAGCTCGCGGAGACACCGAATGGGTGCCCATGCTCAAGGAGTTCTACGGACCGTTTGACGGTACCGTCGAGGGCGCCAAAGAGAAAGCAGAGCGCGTACCGCGTTCAGAACTCGATGAAGAAACCGATGAGGTCTGCGAAGAGTGCGAACGGCCTATGGTCATCAAGACCGGCCGATTCGGTAAGTTCCTTTCCTGCTCTGGATTTCCGGACTGCAAGAACTCAAAGCCTCTACGCCTTACGACCGGCGCCAAGTGCCCTGAAGACGGCGGCGAGTTGCTTGAGCGGAAGGGACGCGGCCCGCGAGGTCGTACCTTCTACGGATGCGAGAACTACCCGGAATGCGAGTTCTCCACGCGACAGCGACCGCTCAAAGAGCCCTGCCCTGAATGCGGAGGACTGCTCGTCGCACGCGGACGAAACGGTGCTAAGTGTGTTTCCAAGGAAGACTACGACGGACCTGCTCCTGAGGCAGCTCCGGAAGAGAAAACTGAGGACGCAGCAGCGGCCAAAGCCTAGGGCCCATCGTCTCTCGTCTGAATCGATTATGCGCGCCTCCAGCAACGGAGGCGCGTCATGACCACTCGTTCAGGTCGACGCCGCAGGATGAACGATCAGCCTAAGGGCGCGTTCGACGATGCGCGCTGGGACGACGCTGTTGCGACGTTCGGGGATCACCTTAGAACGAGTCGGCAGCTCTCCCCGTACACAGTCCGCAACTACACCTCAGACATCGCCACATACGGTGAGTTCCTGCGCCTCAGGCACGTTTCAGACCTGAATAAAGCGGACCGCGGATTCCTGCGTGATTATCTGGCGTGGCTCCTTGAACTTGGCTACGTAAAGGCCAGCGTGAGCCGAAAGCTGACCGCGCTGAAGACCTTCTACCGATTCCTGGCAGACCGCGGCGGTGTCCAGCGCGATCAGACGGATCTTGTCTCCTCTCCCAGACTTGACCGCCGACTTCCTGTGGCGGCTACGAGACGAGAGATCGAAGTACTCCTCGCACAACCGGACATCACCACAGACATAGGCCAGCGAGACCGGGCGATTCTCGAAGTGCTCTACTCGGCCGGGCTACGTGTCGCCGAAATCTGTTCACTGGACATTCGCGACGTCAATTTCGAGGCCAGCGAAGTCAGGGTGACGGGTAAGGGAGACAAGGAACGTGTGGCGCTCTTAGGAAAGCCCGCGCTGTCGGCGCTCGTCGCGTACCTGAACGGATCTCGTACTGAGCTGGCGGACAGTCCGTCAGAGACGGCGCTGTTCCTGAACCGCTATGGCGGTCGATTGAGCGCCCGGAGCGTCGAACGCCTGGTGAAGACTTATGCTCTCAAGGCCGGACTCGATCCCAATTTCCACACACACACACTGCGCCATAGCTTCGCAACGCACCTCCTTGATGGCGGAGCGGATCTACGCGTAGTCCAGGACTTGATGGGCCACTCAAGCCCCGCGACCACGCAGATCTACACATACGTTTCGACAGAGCAGGCACGTCGGGTCTACTTGAACTCGCACCCGCGAGCGGGCCGTCCCGTGAAAAAATCCTAGGACTCCGTCCCAGCCGTAGTCGATTCAGACCCGGACGATTAAGTAGCTGGAATCTCCTTGTGTGCTGGTCCGTGCGCTGACCTGCGCCCTCGTGTGACCAGGGCCAAACTTCCGACATCCCTGACGCGCGAGTACATCTAGAATCCGCTGGCGTTGTACTCTATCTCGCGGTGTCACCCCAATAGGAGGCGGCAGAATTACGACCGCGCACCCAGCGCAGCCGGGAGAACCGATACAGCGTGACCAAGATTCTCGTCATAAACGGACCCAATCTGAACAACCTCGGACGTCGAGACCCCGGTCAGTACGGGAGCATGACGCTCCCGGAGATCGAGACGGCGATAAGTGCTCGCGCCAGCGAACTCGGCGTAGAAGTCGCGTTCTTCCAGTCCAATTACGAGGGAGCGATAGTCGACTTCTTGCAGGAGAACTCCGGCGGCGGAGACGGCATCGTCATCAACCCGGCGGCGCTAACCGGCGTCGGCTACTCCCTTGGCGACGCCCTTAGAGACGCCGGTCTGCCTCTGATCGAGGTACATCTGTCCAACATTCACGCCCGGGAAGAGTTCCGACGACACTCGGTCATCGCACCAATCGCTGTTGGCCAGGTCGCCGGACTCGGCTGGCGCGGATACTTGTACGCTCTGGAACATCTGACACACCACCTGCAAGAAGGCGGCGCAGCTTGAGCGCAATCGGAAGCCGAATAAACAACCTGCGCTTAAAGTTTGAAGAACTTGGTGTCGATGCCGTCCTCATCACGGACGACGAAAACAGACGATACCTGTCGGGCTTCGTAGGGACAGCCGGATACCTTTTCATCACCCAGGACGGCGCAGTGCTGGCTACCGACTCCCGTTACACGGAGCAGGCAGGCAACCAGGCACCTGACTACCGCATCGACAGAATCACAGGGCGGCTTGACTGGCTGCCTACGCTCATCGGCGAGTTCGGTATCAAACGACTGGGGTTCGAGGCGGACAACGTTACAGTCCAGCTACTGGACCGATTCAAGGCAGTGGTGGCCGAATCAGAGAACGGCGCGAAAGACCTTGAGTTAATCCCGACCACCGGGGTTCCTCTTGGCTTGAGGGCTTTCAAGGACGCGGACGAGCTCGCACTTCTCCAGAGATCTATAGACATCGCAGACCAGGCATTCACCGAAGTCTCCAAAACGATCAGCGTCGGCGACACGGAAGACGAAATTGCGTGGCGGATCGAAGTGGCTGTCAGAGAACAGGGCGCTGAATCACTTTCCTTCCCGACCATTGTTGGGTCCGGCCCAAACGCAGCGCTCCCACACCACCGTGCCGGGGATCGCAAGATCCAGGCCGGTGAATCCATCGTCATCGACATGGGGGCACGCTTTCAGGGCTATTGCAGTGACCTGACTCGAACCGTCGTAGTCGGTGAACCGAACGATCAGTTCAAGAAGGTCTACGACACCGTCCTCGCCGCACAGTTGACCGCCATAGAGAGCGTCGAGGCCGGTATGACCGGTGCCGATGCCGACAACCTGGCGCGAACCGTGATCGTCGAAGCTGGCTACGGCGAGCTATTCGGGCACAGCCTCGGCCACGGCGTCGGGCTGGAAGTCCACGAAGCACCGTGGGTGGCATCCAGGGTCGAAACTAAACTTGAAGACGGCATGGCGTTTACCATCGAACCCGGTATTTACATCTCCGGATGGGGCGGCGTTCGTATTGAGGACGTCGTCGTGCTGGAAAATGGCAAGGCACGTGTGCTTAGCCACGCCCCGAAACTCGAAACTTAAGATCAAACCGAACACGCACTAGATCGAAACCATGACAACGGCTTCCATCAGACCGGGCGACGCCCGGAAAGACCGGAAACCAGTTAAAGGACCAGAGAATGACCATCAGCTCAAGTGAGATCAAACGGAACATGAGTATCCTCTTTGAGGGTGAGGTGTACACCATCATGGAGTGGCAGCACCGGCAGGCGCCGAAGGCCCCTCCGACTCTCACTATGAAGCTGCGAAACGTCAAAACGGGCAACGTGTTTGAGCGAAAAGTTCATGGCAATCACAAGCTCACAGTCGCCCCGATGGATCGCCGAGAGTCACAGTTCCTGTACTCGGAAGGTGACCTCCATACCTTCATGGACAACGAGACCTATGACCAGTTCCCGGTGGGCGCTGAGGTCCTCGGCGATGCGCTGAACTACATCAAAGAGGGCGAAAGCCTGGACCTGCTGTTCTACGAAGAGAAAGTCATCCAGGTTGAGACGCCGATCACAGTCAACCTGCTCGTTGTCGAGACAGAGATGGCGGTCGCCGGAAACACGGCAACCGGCGCAACCAAGCAGGCCAAGCTTGAGACCGGAATTTCCGTCACCGTCCCGCTCTTCATCTCGGATGGCGAAACCCTAAAGGTAGACACCCGCACCGGTGAGTACCTGGAACGCGTCCGGGACTAACAGTTCGCTGCTGTGGTTCCCCGGGTCGGCCGGCTAAAACGACCCCACAGACACCAATCAGCGATCGAAACGTGTGTCCAAATAAAGGTCTATGTAGATAACTCCCCCCATTGGGGGGGGGCGGGGATTATTACCACTCAGTCGGCGTATTCGGTCTCACAGGTTGCGACCTACATCAAAGACCTGTTGGAGGGCGACGGGAGCCTGTCCGACCTATGGGTGAGGGGTGAGGTCTCCAACCATGTCCGGGCCGGGTCCGGGCATCACTATTTCACGCTGCGGGATGCCGAAGGCGGGATGCGCTGCGTCCAGTTCCGGCCGGCCCGCGGCTCAGAGTTCCTGCAGGACGGAGCTGAAGTCCTCGCCCACGGCCGTGTCTCGATCTACACAGTGCGAGGAGACCTGCAGTTCTACGTCGACATGGTCAAACCGGAAGGCGTTGGTGCACTTCAGCAAGCGTTTGAAGAACTCAGGCGCCAGCTTGATGCCGAGGGTCTGTTTGGAATCGCCCGTAAGCGAGATCTCCCGGAATTCCCGAAACGCATCGGCGTCGTCACTTCTCCAACCGGTGCCGTCATCCAGGACATCACCAACGTACTGAGCCGTCGCTATCCGCTTGCTGAGTTGGTACTCGCGCCGACCGCGGTACAGGGCGACACAGCCGCACCGGGCATCGTTAATGCGATCGCCGGACTCAATGCAGAACCCGGCATAGACGTCATCATCGTCGCCCGCGGTGGGGGCTCACTTGAAGACCTGTGGGCCTTTAACGAGGAGATCGTGGCACGGGCCATCTTTGGATCTGACATACCGGTAGTAAGTGGCGTAGGACACGAAACCGACGTCACGATCTCAGACCTCGTTGCAGACGTTCGTGCCCCCACGCCATCTGCTGCGGCCGAACTTGTCGCTCCCGACAGACGTGAACTTGCCGCCGCTGTTACTGGTTACGCCAACAGGCTGTCGGATCGGGCATCCAGGCAGGTTTCCGATCACCGGATACGCCTGGAACAGGCGGTAGACAGGCTCGCGTCCCTGGCACCGGAGACCCGACACCCGAGACAGCGTGTAGATGAACTTCTCAGATCCGCCGGACTGGCGCTTAGCCAGTCGGTTGCTATCCATCGTGAGCGATTGCGCTCGCTTGAACTCCAGCTATCGGCACTTGACCCCTCCGCCATCCTCTCCCGCGGCTACGCCGTAGTTCGGAGTGAAGACGGATCTATTGTGAGTTCGGTAGACGACCTCTCTCCGGGAGACTCTTTCGGGGTTGCGTTGGCAGATGGCGAAGTGAGCGCGGATGTGACCGATGTGCGACCCCGGCGCGGTGACGGCTAGCCGACGCGCTGATAACCTGAAATCCATAACCCTCCGTCCCGACAGTGACGGGTAAGTCAGTAACAGGAACGCATCACGCATGAGTCCCAGACGGGCACAACAGGACGGCGACGCCACGGGCGATCAAGAGCCAGCCAACTTTGAAGAGGCCTTCTCCAGGCTTGAGGACACGGTCCGCAAGCTTGAGACAGGACCGCTCTCATTGGACGACTCGACACACCTGTTTGAAGAAGGTATGAGTCTCGCAAAGCGTTGCAATGAGTTGTTGTCGGCGACCGAGCTCAAGGTGACGCGGCTCCAGTCTGCATTCGCTGAACAGATGCGATTCGTACCCGATGACTCCGGGTCTGACCCCGACGACGACGAATTTGACGACTAACGCGAGCGTGAATACAAACCAAGCCCCGCTCAAACTCGGCTGGTTTTCGACCGGTCGCGGCGAGGGGTCCCGTGGTCTCCTCGCCGCTGCTTTGGACGCAATCGACTCCGGAAGCCTGAACGCCACCATCGAGTTCGTGTTCGTCAACCGTGAGCGCGGACAACATAAAGGAACCGATCGCTACATGGACCTCGTCGAGGAACGAGGCATCCCGCTTGTGACCCTGTCATCCCAACGATTCAGGACAGAGCACGACCGAGCCCCGTGGTCTGCACTGCGAGGTCAGTTTGACGAAGTGGTGCTGGGACTTCTGAAGCCGTACTCCGTCGACGTGTCGGTTACCGCGGGCTACATGCTGATCGCGCCGGTGTTATGCCGCCACTACATCATGGTCAATCTCCACCCGGCTCTTCCCGGCGGACCCATCGGCATGATCGATCAGGTGATATGGGAACTGATCGAAACCCGGGCGGACGAATCCGGCGTCATGATCCATGTGGCGACGGAAGCCCTGGACCTTGGTCCGGTGATTGCTTACTGCCGCTATCCACT